>CAVGPE010000028.1:0-9540 GCA_963631065.1 Ruminococcus bicirculans (ex Wegman et al. 2014) | reverse complement strand
CCTTCGTACTTCAGCTGGGTGCGCAACGGCAGTTTCACCCTCGACACCAAGGCTCAGTTCGCCCGATTCGAGGAGCAGTTCAGGATGGAGAAGCTAAGCGAGAAGTTCAACGTCCGATGAACATAGTCACCCTGACATCCTCGGGGAGGGTCATAGTGAGACCCGACACCACCTGGGAAAAAGACGGAGAGGATTTGTTCGTCCCGGATTTCGTCTCCCGCCTGGGCTGGACTCCTGTCGTGTTCGCCAGAATCTCCAAACCGGGCAGAAGCATCGCAGTGAGGTTCGCTTCGAGATATTTCGAGAGCGTCGGCTACGGGGTTCTTCTGTATCCGGAGGATTTGATTGACGGCTCCGAGGAGGGTTATGCCTGCGCGAGCTGTCTGGATCATACCTCGTTCCTGCCGGGAACTCTTATGGACAAGTCCGGCTGCGCCGCTGCGGGATTCTCGGTTCTCCGGGGAGAAGAGGAGATTTTCCGCAGCGAGGGAGAATCCGAGGGCAGGATGGAGGCGGCGATAAGCGAAGCGAGCCGCTTCTGCTATCTCCGCACCGGGGACCTGCTCGCCATAGAACTTCAGGCGAGGCTGCCGCTCTGCTCCCGCGAGGACGGGAGATGCGCCGTCCGCTGCACGACCGGTGGCGAAAGCCGCCCCGACGCACAGTTCGAGATCATTTTCTGAGCTCAGCTCTGATGCTCCCATGCCAGCATTTTCATATATCGGCGATAAAATTGCGCCCGCTGTTTGCAGACGAAATCTTTTTTATTATCTTTGCAGTCCGAAAAAGCCACTTTAGCTCAGTCGGTAGAGCAGCGCATTCGTAACGCGCAGGTCGCCAGTTCGAGCCTGGTGAGTGGCTCGACGGGACGGCCGCACGGCTGTCCCGTTCCGTTTTCACTCCAATCATTGCAAAACATCTCACGATTGGTTATTTTTGTGACCTTTAAAAATAATGACCACAACAAATTCGAATATGGCAAAACAATATTTTCCTCAAATCGGCAGGATTCCGTTCGAGGGGACGGAGAGCAAAAACCCTCTCGCATTCCATTATTATGACGCGGACAGGACGGTTCTCGGCAAGAAGATGAAGGACTGGCTGAAATTCGCTATGGCCTGGTGGCACACGCTCGGACAGGCCAGCGGAGACCAGTTCGGAGGCCAGACCCGCAGCTATGAGTGGGACAAGGCCGCCGATGCGCTCCAGAGAGCCAAGGACAAGATGGACGCCGGCTTCGAGATTATGGACAAGCTGGGCATAGAGTATTTCTGCTTCCACGACGTGGACCTCGTCGAGGAGGGAGAGGACATCGAAGAGTACGAATCCCGGATGAACGCCATCACGGACTATGCCCTGGAGAAGATGAAGGACAGCGGCATCAAGCTCCTCTGGGGTACGGCCAATGTCTTCGGACACAAGCGCTATATGAACGGAGCGGCCACCAATCCGGATTTCGACGTCGTGGCAAGAGCAGCAGTCCAGATCAAGACCGCGATTGACGCCACCATCAAGCTCGGCGGAACGAATTATGTGTTCTGGGGCGGGCGCGAAGGCTATATGAGCCTGCTCAACACCGAGATGCAGCGCGAGAAGGACCACCTCGCAGCTATGCTCAAGGCCGCACGCGACTATGCCCGCGCCAAAGGCTTCAAGGGGACCTTCCTCATCGAGCCGAAGCCTATGGAGCCTACCAAGCACCAGTATGACGTGGACACGGAGACAGTGATCGGATTTCTGCGCGCACACGGACTCGACAAGGACTTCAAGGTGAATATTGAGGTCAACCACGCCACCCTCGCGGGCCATACCTTCGAGCACGAACTCACCGTGGCCGTGGACAACGGCATACTCGGCTCAATCGACGCCAACCGCGGCGACGCCCAGAACGGCTGGGACACCGACCAGTTCCCTATCGACAACTTCGAACTCACCCAGGCTATGCTTCAGATTATCCGCAACGGAGGTCTGGGCAACGGCGGCTCCAACTTCGACGCGAAGCTCCGCCGCAACTCCACCGATCCGGAAGACATCTTCATCGCCCATATCTCCGGAATGGACGCGATGGCGCGCGCCCTGCTGAACGCCGCGGCCATCATCGAAGAGTCCCCTCTCCCGGCTATGCTCAAGGAGCGCTATGCGTCATTCGACTCAGGCGAGGGCAAGGCCTTCGAAGAGGGCCGTCTCAGTCTGGAGCAGCTCGTGGACTACGCCAGGAAGCACGGCGAGCCTAAGCAGAGGAGCGGCAAACAGGAACTCTACGAGACTATCCTGAATCTGTACTGCAAGTAGCCGCAGCCCGCAGTCCGATATGCTCTACGGGGTTCATGGCCCCGTAGAGTTTTTTGACGAATTGAAATCAGAAAATGGAAAAAAGCAAGAACGAAGTGCCGGTACTTCTTCTCACCGGATATCTCGGGAGCGGCAAGACCACCCTCGTAAACCGCATCCTCTCGAATAGGAAAGGAATCAAGTTCGCCGTAATAGTCAATGACTTGGGCGAAGTCAACATCGATGCGTCCCTGATAGAGAAAGGAGGTGTCGTGGGGAAGAAAGACGACAGCCTCGTCGCCCTGCAGAACGGCTGCATCTGCTGCACGCTGAAGATGGACCTCGTGGAGCAGCTGCACGAAATCACCGGCGCGGGGAAATTCGACTATATAGTCATCGAAGCAAGCGGCATCTGCGAACCGGCCCCGATTGCGCAGACCATCTGTTCAATACCGACTCTCGGCGGAGAATATTCGCAGGGTCCCGTGCCGCGTCTGGACTGCATAGTCACCGTGGTGGACGCGCTGCGGATGCAGACGGAGTTCAACGGAGGCGACACCCTTCCGCTGCGCAATTTCGGGGAGGACGACCTCGAGAGTCTAGTCATACAACAGATAGAATTCTGCAACATCATTCTGCTCAACAAGGCTTCGGAGGTGAAGCCGGAAGACCTCGGGCGGATGCGCAGCATCATCCGCCAGCTGCAGCCTCAGGCCGAAATCATCAACTGCGACTTCTGCGACATAGATTTCGACAGGATACTGGGCACGGGGATGTTCGACTTCGACCGGGTGGCGACCTCCGCCTCCTGGATTTCCGAAATAGAGGGCGATGGCCACGAGGAACTGCACGACGAGGAAGAGGGCGAGGCCGAAGAATACGGCATCTCCACCTTCGTATATTGCCGCAGACAGCCGTTCGACCTCAACAAGTTCGACGCCTATGCGGCGAAGCGCTGGCCGAAGTCGGTGATAAGGGCCAAAGGAATCTGCTATTTCAGCGACGAGCCGGACAAATGCTACCTTTTCGAACAGGCCGGAGTGCAGAAATCCATCAAGGACGCGGGCCTGTGGTTCGCCACTATGGAAAAGGAAGAACTCGCCGAGATGATGCTGCGCGACCCGAACCTTGCCCGCGACTGGGATCCGACCTACGGTGACAGGATGCAGAAACTGGTCTTCATCGGCCAGCATCTCGACAAAGAAGCCATCACCAAGGAGCTTGACAGCTGCCTTGATGACGGCCTTAAGTAAGAAGACTATCTGAAGCTCAGGCGCAGTCCGAGCGAGAGGTCGAAGTTCAGAGGCCGTGCGCCGTAGAGCGTCTCCACCGGACTGCCGTTGTCGAAATAATATATGAGTCCCGGCTCCACAAAAGCCCCGACCCGGCCGTTGAAACGCCACATCAGTCCCGCAGAAGCCTTCACGGACCATTGCAGAGGCCTCACGGCGATGCGTGAACTCTCCTGCCCCAACTGTCTGGAGTCCATTATATAAGAGGTCTCCGAACTCCCGTCGACGCATTTTTCCGCCATCCCGCCTGCGGAAAGGCAGAAGTCAAGACGCTGCGCGAGCGGCAGCGACCAGTTCAGATAGAGCGGCACTCCGACATAATGCAGGGTCTGCCTTATGTCGTAACGGCTGTCACTGGTGCCGGAGGACATATCCGAGACAAGGCGGGAATATCCGAGTCCGCTCACGAGCGAGAAACGGGGTGCGAATTCCCAGGCCAGCGAGAGTGCGAACCTGACGGGGAGATAATGCTTGACATCCGTATTCACTTCACGGAAGTTATTGTCCAGCAGCACTTCGGGAAGAGGCCCGGCAACGGAAAGTCCGGCGGCTGGAGATGAGGATGTCAGAGCCGCGCTGACGCCCGATCCGTACATAGCGCTGTATCCTTCGGAGGAGGAGGACCGGTCGCCCTGACCGGAAAAGGACATATTCAGCGCGAGACGGCTGCGATGCCGTTTCACGGCTGCGGCCGGGACATCGTCCGCGAACGGGTCTTCTTCGAAGTCCGGAATCGCGTCATCCTTCTCGGGGACGGACGTATTTCTCCCCTCCAAGGTGTCTTCCGGCAGCGGCTGCGGCATCGCTGCGGTCTCGGCTGCGGTCTCCGGCAAAAGCTCATACGGCTGCGGAAGCGTTTCTTCCGGAATCACCTCCCCGGTGCTTCTCAGGGTCCTTGACTCCGGGCGGAGTTCCCCTGCCGGAGCTATGCCGAACTCAAGCGGGACATCGGCCACCAGCGCGGAAGCGGCTTCATACCGCTGCGGTACGCTTATGGAACGCCCCGGCAGGAGAAGCAGCGCCGCCGCGAAGGCGGCACACGCGAATACCGCGCAGGAGGAGGCGGCAAAAACGCGGCGCCTCCTTCTGCGCTGACGGGAGAGAGTCCCGGACACGGCGGCCCAAAGTCCCTCCGGAGCGGCTTCCGAATAATTTTCGAAGCCCTCGCTCAATTTATTTCTCCAATCATTCGCCATTCCTATATTTCTTTATCTGTTCCGCCAGCCGGGCCCGTGCCCTGCTGTATTGGGAGAAAGAGGTATTTTCGCTGATTCCGAGCATTGAAGATATCTCCTTATGGCTGTGGCCCTCGACCGCATAGAGGTTGAACACCGTCCTGAATCCGACAGGCAGGTCTCTAATCATACGCTGCAGGACAGCCATCGGTATTCCGTCCAGCTGCGGATTCTCGTCCTCGACGGTGTCGGCGGCGTTGTCAGGAAGCGGGACCTCCCCGAAAACGGCCTTGCGGCGCAGGAACATCAGAGATTCATTGACCACTATGCGTTTCATCCACGCCCTCAGCGACCCTTCGCCCCGCCATTCGAATTTCCGAAGTGAATTGAATATCCTGACGAAACTCTCCTGAAGCACATCCTTCACGTCATCCTCGTCAGTAAGGTAGCGCCGACAGACAGCGACAAGATACTGCACCTGCGAGTCATAAATAGCTTTCACAGATGCAGCATCCCCCTTCGCGGCGAGAGAGACAAGTTCTTTCTCGCCAGTTGTCCTCCTGCTGTCGGGCAACATCGGCAATACACGCTCTATTCTACCGCAACTCCCTTGGTGAGGTTCGCATTTTCAGCGGTTTTCAAGATTTTGACCGTCGCGCCGGTGCAATAGTCGAAGCTTACTGAACGCTCTCCCGAGAATGACTTATAGCGGATTGTCATTTTAACAGTTTTTCCCTGGGTATCCGGGATGTCCGAAAGATCGAACGCGACAGCTCCGGTAACTTTCACGTCACCGCCGGCAGTATTGTCGTCGAAGGCGTTGTGACGCAGTTCCAGAAGGTAAGGGTCATCCGCATCGGTGCCGGTGACGAGATTGATTGCGTGCACCTTGCGCGTATCGCCCCATACTCCGCAGAACGAGAGCGTCATATATCCGTCCTCTATGATGGTAATCCAGTTGTTGATAATCTCCACAGGGGCAGTCCCATATGCCTTGTCATTCTCCTCCGTGCTTCCGAGACTCTGAGCCGGCTTCTTGGTCAGCAGGCTGTCCATCCAGTTCACTTCCACCAAGCGGTCGAACTTCTGGCCTGAACCCTCGGCGGAATACGCACCCTTGTCGGTATAGTTGAGCAGGGCCCGCACCTGCTTGCCGCCGAACGGCGACTTTGAGAGGTTGCTCGGCTTGAGAGTAGTCTTCTCGTCAAGCTGCAGATAGAATTCTCCGCCCTCATTGGTTTTAGCCGTCACGAGCGCGTTGGGGTAGAAACGAGACCAGTCCGTACCGTTGTCGTCCAGACAGGACGGCAGGCAAAGCAGTAGAGCCGCCGCCGCGATGATTGCTGAAATTGTCTTTTTCATAATCTTCATTTGTAAAAACTTTCTCTGTACATAAGCGCCGGAATCACTTGCGTGTCAACTCTGCCGGACGGCAGATATGCGGCAATCTGTCCTTTGCTGCTTACTAAATGCAGAGAAAGCCCGAACCTTGCATCGGAACGGAGAAAAAAATCAGAAAAACCTCCCGGCTCTGCCGGCTGCCGGCTTCTACTTCAGCTTGCGGTTCTTGTAGGACTCGATACAGGCGGGGATGATGCGCTTGTATTCGCTGCTGGAGAACAGCGGGGACGCTATGATGAAATCCGCCGTGCTGCGGTTGGTCGCGAAAGGTATATTATATAGGGATGCCAGTCGGACAAGACCCATCACATCGTTCTGATGTCCCTGCATAATGAGGTTGTCGCAGAAGAATACGAGCATATCCACGGACCCCTCCGCTATCATCGCCCCTATCTCGAAGTCTCCCCCGAGCGGGCCGCTCAGAAGACAGTTGACATCCGGAGATTCATCGGGACCGAGCGCGCCGGCGAGGGCCTCCCCGACGAGACGGCCGGTGGTGCCGGTGCAGTAAAGCTTGCAGTCTTTCAGAACCCCGGCGTTGAATTTGACCCAGCTCACCAGCTCCGCCTTGCGGGAATCGTGAGCCACCAATGCAATGTTCTTAATCATAAAAAACTCTCCAATTTTCCGCGAATATACGCAATATCCACAAAAAGGCCGCAGCACCTTCCGATGCCGCGGCCCTGAAGTTTTCGTGTTTTCAAATTATTTCACCTCGATGGCTTTGTGAGTGTCCTCCGGAGCGGCCTTGACGACCTTCGGCAGGCAGACGTTGAGCACGCCGTTCTCGACTTTGGCCTCGATATGCTCCTTGTCCACATCGTCAGGCAGCGTAAGCAGCTGCTGATATTTGGTGTAGGAGAACTCGCGGCGCAGGTAGTGTCCGTGCTTCTTCTCTCCGTTGTTCTCGACCTTCTTCTCCATATTGATGGAAAGATTGCCTTCGTGATCCAGACTTACCTTGAAGTCATCCTTGGTGAGTCCCGGAGCGGCAAGCTCCACGTCGTATGACTTCTCGTTTTCAATCACATTGATTGCAGGGGCCGTCGCATTGGCCTTCTCCATCCAATTGGTGTTAAAGAAATCATTAAAGATGTCCGGCAACCAAGTCTGTTCGTTTCTTCTAACTGGTAACATAGTATAAATCTCCTTTTTTTAATTTTTGTTCTTTACTTTTCCGCCTCCCTTCCGGGAGACGCTTTAATCAGGAGCAATCCTCGTACCAATTGAATTTTCTTACATTTTGGAGCCAAATTGTCATTTTTAGAGACAATCTGGCAGATTTTACTGACTATTTGGCGCGGGAGGTCATTCCTCGATTCCGGAGTCGTAGAGACGGGAGACGAGCTTGAGCTTGTCGATGATGGGGATGTGCTGGGGGCAGTGCTTCTCGCACTGTCCGCATCCTATGCAGTCCCCCGCCCTGCCGCGCTTCTCGGTCAGGAGTTTATAGTATTTGGCCGTATTGTGTTTCTGATAGGCCCCGAACTGCTTGATGGAATTGATCATGGCGAAATACTCGGGTATCGCTATCTTCTTAGGACATCCGGGAGAACAATAATTGCAGCCGGTACACGGAATGGCTATGGAGTTCTGTATTATCCCGGCGGCGCGTTCTATGGTGTCGGAGTGCAGTTTGTCAAAAGGCTTGAAATCAGACATATAGCCAGTATTGTCAAGCACCTGTTCAATGCTGTTCATCCCGCTCAGCACCACCTGTACCGATGGCAGGGACGCGGCGAAACGGATAGCCCAGGATGCCGGAGAGGATCCCGGCTCCACCTCGTCGAACATTTCGGCCACCTTCTGCGGCACCCTTGCGAGCGAACCGCCCTTGACCGGCTCCATCACGAAGACCTTGCGTCCGTATTTCTCGCAGAGACTGTAGCACCGTCCCGACTCCACTGAAGGGGAATTCCAGTCTATATAATTAATCTGCAGCTGGACGAACTCAAGTTCCGGATGTTCGCGCAGGATGCGCTCCAAAGTCTTGGAATCATCGTGGAAAGAGAAGCCGATGTGCCGCACCAGACCTTCGTCCCGCTTGCGACGGATGAAATCCCAGCCGCCGACCCTGTCCATAAGGGCCGCATAGTTCTTGTTCATCGCGTGGAGCAGATACCAGTCGAAGTATCCCGCCTCCGTGCGCTGAAGCTGAGTGTCGAAAATCCGCTCCATATCCTCCGGACGGCGTATCTCCCAGCAGGGAAGCTTGTCCGTGACCGTGAAGCTCTCCCTTGGATGCCGCCTCACCACCGTCTCCCTCAGAATCTCCTCGCTCCTTCCGAGATGATACTGCCACGCGGTGTCGAAATAGGTGAAACCGCGCTCAAGGAACTTGTCCACCATTGCGGCGGCAAGCTCCATATCCACGGATCCGAGATCATTGCTGTCCCGGAGCGGCAGTCTCATCAGTCCGAAGCCGAGTTTCTTCATCCTGCAAATTTACATCCTTTTCCCATATGGCGCAAGCGGCATTGTGCCGCCACAAAACTTCCCGCTTTTCAAAATGCGCGGCAAAGGTGGGACTTTATCGGAGAAAATCCTAATTTTGCAGCGGGAAAACAAAATCCTGCATCATTTATCCGGAAAAACACAAGTACAACTGTTACCAGAATGAAAAAGATTATCCTTACACTCGCGCTCACAGCCGCAGCAGCGGCTTCAGCGACGGCCCAGTTCAGCATAGGGGCCGGTTATCTCAACCAGAACGCAAAGACCACAATAAGCGGGTCATCAAGCGACGCGGCCTCCAGTGGCTTCTATGTCGGCACCGACGCGGACTACACCCTCGGCCACGGCCTGTCAGCCACCTTCGGCATCTATTACGGCTACCTCTACAGCGAAGAGTCCTCTTCAGTTCTCGGTGTCGCAAGCGGCAAATCCGACACGAAGTCCCACTATGCGGCCATCCCGGTGTATCTCAAATACGCCTACGCCTTCTCCGATGCGATCAAGGCTTTCTCCTATGCCGGTCCGCAGTTTGAAGCGGGTCTGTCATCAAAGACCACCGGAACATTCTCCGTTCTCGGACTGGGCAAAAGCGGCACTTACGACCTCTATGGGGACAACGGCATCCTCAACCGCTTCAACGTCTCACTCGGATTCGGACTCGGAGCCGACATCTCGGATATGGTACGCGTGAACTTCGGCTACAACTACGGCCTGCTCAATCTGTACAAGGGCGACAGCAGCGATGTCAAAATAAAGAACTCCTATTGGCATCTGGGAGTGGCCCTGCTCTTCTAGGATTGCTTCCGGGCCGCTCAAGGCGGATTCGCGGGAAAATCATACTGACGGCAGGAGTTTGCCGGCATAAAAACAAGAGGGTGTATTCCGGGACTTTTTCAAGGAATGCGCCCTCTTTTCCGTAAACTCCCGATTACCAGTATATGTAACTG
>CAVGPE010000027.1:0-11202 GCA_963631065.1 Ruminococcus bicirculans (ex Wegman et al. 2014) | reverse complement strand
GATGGTATAATAACCGGTGAGCTGCTCGTTCACCCAGGACTTGATGCTGCTCTCGGAGGCGCTTATGGCTCCGGCGATGGCGGCGGTGTAGGCTTTCGTAATCTCGTCAGTCGCGTCTTCAAGAGCCGTCGCAGCGGCATCGGCGGTGGATTTGATTTCAGCCCTCAGATTGGCGTCGAGGTCTGCGATGGACTTGTCAAGATTGGCCTTCTGCGTGGCCATAGCGGTCTTCATCCCGGATATCTCGCTGTTGATGGACGCTATCTGCGTCTGTATGGTGGCTACTATTGCTGCGGTAGCGTTGTACTGGTCGAGGGTCGCGAAGCTGGCGCTGACCCAGTCCCGCGTCTGCTTGAGAGAGTTGTCGATATAGGTGCGGAGCGCATCGGTCTGCGCCTGCAGTTCCTCGTCCTTGGCCTGAAGTACCGCTATTGAGGAGTTCAGCGATGCTATCTGCGCGCTTACCGTTGCTTTGTACGCCTCCAGCTGCGCGAGGCACTTGGCCTCGGTGTCGCCGATTTCGCCTTTGAGCTCTTCCCTTAGGCCGTCTATGGCCTCGGTGAGCTGCTCTTCGGTCTCTGTAAGGGACGCGGTCTGGCTCTGGAGAGTGCTGACATAGCCCTGGAGCTGTTTTTCAGTAGCCTCCAGAGTCGAGATTGATGTCCTGATGGCGTCAATCTGGCCGGAGATTGTCTGAATCTGATTGGAGTTGAGTTCGTCGAGCTTCTCCTGCATGTGGGCGATGTCGGACTGCTTCGCACAGCCGCAGGCCATCGCCGCCAGCGCGGCGGTAAAGAATAGTTTTAAGGTCTGATTCATAGTGTATAATAGTATCTAACGGACGCGAATATAGACTAAAATCCGAAGAATACAAAACATTTTCGCCCGTGTGCCTGTTTCCCCTCTTTCCCGTGTTGCGGGAGTGCTTTTCAGGAATTTTTCGTATTTTTGGACTTTCTGTGTACTATGGCAAAAACGGATTATAAGATGAAGCATAGATACTTTCTTCTGGCGCTCCTCGCACTCTGTGCGGTATCCTGCGGGCGCAAGGGTCAGAACATCCCCGCCGAAGCGGACGACACTCCCCCGCCGCTGGGATTCTACACCGACCGCTACTCGGCCGACACGACCGTGGTCCGCAGCGGAGATACATTCTCCGTGCTGATGCGCCGCCTGGGGATGAGTGTCGGTGATGCCTACGCCCTGAGCGCCCTCTGCGGGAAGGACGTGTTCGACCTCAGGAAAATGCGCGCCGGCAACCATCTGCACGCCTATTACGAGCAGACCGACAGCAGCAGAATATTGCGCTATGTGGTCTATGAGCAGGACAAGGTGCGCTCCACGGTGTTCCAGTGCAGTGACTCGCTCGCCATCTGGAATGTGGACAAGCCTGTGGAGAAGCAGCGCAAGCTCGCGGACGTCACGATACGCAGCTCCCTGTGGAATGATATGATTGACACCGGCGCGTCTCCCAACCTTATAATGAACCTCGCGGACATCTATCAGTGGAGCGTCAATTTCTTCACCCTGCGCGAGGGAGACCGCTTCCGCGTCATCTATTCCCAGACGGTATGCGAGGATGAAGTGGTATCGATAGACACCGTCCACTTCAGCCTCTTCAACGGGGCTGACGGCAAGCAGGTGGCCGCAGTGCGTTTCCAGACCGATGAAGGCGGGGGCAACACCTACTGGGACAAGGGCGGCGTGAGCCTCAAGCGGATGTTCCTCAAGGCTCCGCTTAAGTACAACCGCATCAGCAGCCGCTTCTCCTACCACCGCAAACATCCGGTCACAGGGAAGGTCAAGGCCCATACGGCCGTAGACTATGCCGCCCCTACCGGCACGGAAGTGCACGCCATCGGCGACGGGGTCGTGACCAAATGCGGATGGGACGGCACCGGCGGAGGCAACCGCATCCGCATCAAGCATATGCAAGGATACGAAAGCTGCTATATGCACCTCTCCAGATTTGCCAAGGGGATTAAGGTCGGCACTCGTGTCTCGCAGGGGCAGCTTATAGGATATGTGGGGGCCACAGGCACGGCCACCGGACCGCATCTGGACTTCCGCATCTGGGAGAAAGGCAGGCCGATAGACCCTCTCTCGCTCAACTCTCCGGCTTCCGAACCTCTGAGCAAGAAATATATGGAAGAGTTCAACTCACTGTACGACAAGTATATGGTCGAGGCCGGAGCGATGACGGCGGCGAGCGATACGACAAGAGTGAAAAGTGGAAATTAAGCCCGTCGCCTACTTCAAGTCTCCTGTGGAGGGGAAATTCGGCCTGCCGAGACAGGCCGGAGTAGTCCCCTCTCTGCCGGGACGGATAGAACTTGAAAGGGAGTTCCGCTCTCCGGACTCCCTCCGGGGGCTTGACGGCTTCGATTATCTCTGGCTGATATGGGGTTTCAGCCTCAACCGTCCGGCCCTTTCCGGCCACCTGACGGTGCGTCCTCCAAGGCTCGGCGGCAACGGGCGCACGGGGGTGTTCGCCTCCCGCTCCCCTTTCAGACCCAATCCTCTGGGGCTCAGCTCCGTGCGCATAGAGAGCGTAGATTTCGCCGAAGGGGTGATTTCTGTATTCGGCGCGGACCTTGCCGACGGCACTCCCATATATGACATCAAACCATATATAGAATATGCGGACAGCCATCCCGGTGTCCGCTGCGGATTTGTCGACGGCAGCGACTGGAAGCGGCTCTCCGTGGAGATTCCGGAGGATGCCGCGGAGGTCTTCTCCCCCGATGAACTGCTCGCCCTGCGGGGGCTTCTCGCGGAGGATCCGCGCCCGCGATACCACGACGACCCCGACCGCGTCTACGGCCTGAACTATCTGGGGCGCGATGTCCGTTTCAGGGTGGAGGGGGACAGACTCACCGTCACGGAGATAGTCCTCCCGCTCACTCCAATCCGCGTGGCGGAGAAATAATCCGGTTTCCGAGCCTCAGCGGGGCTGCTCTACCTGCAGGAAGTTATGTGGAAGCAGTGTTCCTTGCGCTCGTATTTGACGAGACAGTTTCCGCCCGCCTTGCGGTCGCGCAGTACTTCTCCCAGCACTTTGGTAAGCTCGTAGGGCTGCATAAACGCCTCCGACTCGTCCTCGCTCCAGTAGCGGGTGTAGGTGATGTCGAAAGTCGTCGCATAGCAGTGCGCCGAATTGTCGCTCGCATTGGGATTGCCGCTGCGGCGCAGCTTCTTCACGTCCTCCTCCGTGCGTAGCAGCGAGGAGACCACCAGCTTGTAGTCAAGGAGTTGCTTGGCCTTCAGCGAATCGCGGAAAGCCTCCCCTATGGCGTTCAACTCTTCTGCCGCCCCCGGGGTGAGATAGGGTATGGAATACTTCAGATTGTCCACTACATAACAGCCGGTGTCGCTGATTTTCACCAGGCCCGACAGGGATTCGACTTCGTCGCGCGTCTCCGGCACCGTCTGCAGGCCGACCCTTTTCGCCACTTCAAGATGCTTGTCGTTGAGATCCGCGAAGAGCTTGGCATATTGCAGTCTGCGCCCGTAGTAGATGATTTCCTTGGCGGCGGACTCCCCTGTCCCGTCCACGTCGTCAGTCTCCGCTGCCACCTCCTCCGCAATCTGAGATTCAATCTCCTCCGCCTCGACAGTTTCCGCTTTCTCTTCCGTTATTGTCAGCGGAGCGGGCTGCGCCTCCTCCTTGCCGCAGCCTCCCCCGACCAGAAGGCCGAAGAGGAAGCCCGCGACAAAGGGGACGGTGAGGATAAGAAAACCCTTATGACTTTTCTTCATCCTTACGCCTCGTATCTTACTATCGGCTGCCGCGCCGCCCGAGTCTCGTCCGGACGGCCCACCGGAGTATTATGCGGAGCGGAGTGCAGCAGCTGCGGATCCGTCTTGGCCTCCTCCGCTATCCTGCGCATCACGGCTATGAACGCGTTGAGCGTCTCCAGCGACTCCGTCTCCGTCGGCTCTATCATAATGGCCTGATGGAAGAGCAGCGGGAAATATATCGTCGGAGCGTGGAAACCGTAGTCGAGCAGACGCTTGGCCACGTCGAGAGTGGTCACTCCGTTGTCCTCAAGCAGCCCGTCGAAGACGAACTCGTGCTTGCATACCGTCGAGATTGGCAGCTTGTAGCAGTCCTTGAGCGACTCCTTGATATAGTTCGCGCCGAGCGCGGCAAGCTTGCCGGCCATACGGATATTCTCCCGTCCGAGCATCAGGATGTAGGCATAGGCTCTCAGGATGACCCCGAAATTGCCGTGGAAACCGCTCACGTGCGGAATGTCCACCAGTTCCACCAGCTTCCCGGCCACTCCCACGGGACCGCTTCCCGGACCGCCTCCGCCGTGAGGGGTGGAGAAGGTCTTGTGGAGGTTGAGATGCATGATGTCGAATCCCATATCGCCCGGTCTCACCACTCCCAGCAGAGGGTTCATATTCGCCCCGTCATAATAGAGCAGCCCCCCGCAGCCGTGTACGAGAGCGGCTATCTCCTTGATGTCCCGCTCGAAAAGTCCGAGAGTGTTGGGGTTGGTCAGCATAATTCCGGCGATGTCCTCTCCGAGCAGCGGCTTCAGCGAGTCCACGTCCACGAGTCCGTTCTCCCCGGACTTCACGACCACGATGTCCAGACCGCAGACGGAAGCCGAAGCCGGATTGGTGCCGTGTGCGCTGTCAGGCACGATGACCTTGGTGCGGGCGGAATCCCCCCGGCTGAGGTGATACTCCCTCATCAGCATCAGGCCCGTCAGCTCGCCGTGGGCTCCGGCACAGGGCAGGAAGGTGAATTTCTTCATCCCCGTAATCGCACACAGAGCCTTGTCCAGCCCTTCATAGACGGCACGCGCCCCTTCGACGGTGGACGACGGCTGAAGCGGGTGCAGGCCGGTGAAACCCGGCATAGCGGTCACTTCCTCGTTGATTTTCGGGTTGTATTTCATCGTGCAGGACCCCAGCGGATAGAATCCGGTGTCCACGCCGAAATTCATCTGGCTTAGATTGGTGTAGTGCCGCACGACATCCGGTTCGCTGACCTCCGGGAGATTCAGCGCCGTCCGTCTCCATACCTTCCCTTCGGAAGGCAGTTTCACCGTCGGCTCCGGAAGGGAGTATCCGCTTCTGCCCGGACGGGAAAGCTCGAATATGAGTCTGTCGTAATATTTCATTTTCAAAACAGCTTCTTGACGATTTCAACAATCCTGTCGATTTCGGCATCGCCGTGCTTCTCGGTGACGCAGAAGGTCACGAACCCCTCCTCCGTCTGCAGAGCGGCGAAATACCCCGCGTCGAGCAGGGCCTTCTGCAGCTTCTCCACTGAACACAGAGGCTTGAGAACGAATTCCTTGAGGAAATCCCTGTCGAACACTTCCTCGAACTTGCCCGTCGCGAGCAGCCCGTCGTGCAGGCGGTGCGCCCCCGCGTAGGAGAGTTCGTTGACCCTGCGCAGGCCCTCCGGCCCCATAAGGGACAGATAGACCGTACACCATAGAGCCATCAGGGACTCGTTGGAACAGATGTTGGAGGTGGCCTTCTCGCGGCGTATATGCTGCTCGCGGGCCTGAAGGGTAAGCACATAGCAGCGCTTGCCGGAGGCATCCTCGGTCTGGCCGACGATTCTGCCCGGCAGCTTGCGCATAAACTCGGAGCGGCAGGCCATAAAGCCCACATACGGGCCACCGTAGCACAGAGGAATGCCGAGCGGCTGCCCGTCTCCGACGGCGATGTCCGCGCCCCATTCCGCAGGACTCTTCACTACGGCGAGGGCGGAAGGGTCGCAATACTCCACCAACAGGGCTCCGAGCGAATGTACCAGCTCGGCAAGGCCCGTGTGGTCTTCGATGATGCCGTAGCGGTTGATGGACGGCACGATGACTCCGGCGAGGTCAAGCACCCCCTCGGCGATGTCCTCCACGGGGTGTTCGCTGATTACCAGATTGATGCCGGCATATTTTGCATAAGTCTCAAGTGTCCTGAGGACATTGGGAAGCAGGAAGGCCGATGCCAGCACTGAATTTTTCTTCCTTGTGCAGGCTACGCACATCCTCATCGCTTCGGCGGCGGCGGTAGGCCCGTCGTACATCGAGGCGTTGGAGCAGTCGAGTCCCGTGAGGGCGCAGACCATACTCTGCCATTCGAAGATATAGCGCAGGGTACCCTGCGAGATTTCGCACTGGTAAGGGGTGTAGGCGGTGAGAAATTCGCTGCGGGAAGTGATATACGGAATCACGGCAGGACTGTAGTGGTCATAGGCCCCCTGCCCCACGAATACCTTCAGGCGGGAGTTGCGGGAAGCGAGCCCCTCGAAGAATTCGCGTACCTGCTGCTCGCTCATAGCCGACGGCAGCTCGTATTCTCCTTTGAAGATAAACTCCTGAGGCACATCGGAATAGAGTCCGTCCAGAGACGAAACCCCTATCCTTTCGAGCATCACGCGTATATCTTCCTCGGTCTGGGGAAAATAACAGAATGTACCCATAGCGTAGCGCGGATCAGGCTGCCGCTTCGGCGTATGCGGCGGCGTTCATAAGAGAGTCGAGTTCGGACTTGTCCTTCATCTCGACCTTGACGATCCAGGCCTCGTATGGGTTCTCGTTGATGAGTTCCGGCTTGTCTTCGAGTTCCGTGTTGAGCGCGATAATCTTTCCGGATACGGGAGAGATGAGTTCGCTCGAAGCCTTGACGCTCTCGAGCGCCCCGAAATCCTCACCGGCCACGATTTCATCGTCGATATCAGGCATATCGACATAAGTGATGTCGCCCATTTCGCTCTGCGCGAAGTCGGACACTCCTATGACAGCCACGTTGCCGTCGACCTTTACCCATTCGTGAGACTCGCTGTAGAGGAGTCCGTCAACAATCTTGCTCATTATTTCTTGTATTTGGTTTGATAAAATCTCTTCTTGACCACGGTTCCCGGGAAGCGGCGCTTGCGTATGCCTATGTAGAGAGGCGTACCCAGCGCTGAACTGGCCGCGTCCACGAGGGCGAAGCAGATGCTCTTGCCGAGAGTGATGGAGTGGTAGCCCGTGGTGACGACGCCGACAGGAGTCCCGTCTTCGAGTTCCACCGGGTAGCCGGCCCGAGGCACCGCATTGTCCGCGAGTTCTATCCCGACTATCTTTTTCGCGACTCCTTCGGCCTTCTGCTTCACGAGGGCCTCTTTGCCTATGAATTCTTCCTTGTCCAGCTTGCAGAACATACCCAGACCCGCCATCACCGGACTGATTTCCGCGCTGAGTTCGTCGCCGTAGAGCGGCAGTCCGGCCTCGAAGCGCAGGGTGTCGCGGCAGCCGAGTCCGCAAGGTTCCACGCCTGCGGCGAGCAGAGCCTTCCAGAACTTAACGATGAGTTCCGGGGCGGCATAAATCTCGAATCCGTCCTCTCCCGTATAGCCGGTGCGGCTCATGATGACCCTCATTCCGTCCCGGGTCTCGTCTGTGAACTCGTAGAATCCGAGAGCGGCCGCATCGGCGAATCCCAGCACATCCGAGAGGGCCTTCTCCGCCTCCGGACCCTGAAGGGCGATCTGCCCCCAGTCCCCGGATTGGTCGTCGATCTTGACATCGTAGCCTTTGGACTGCTCCAGCATCCAGGCGAAGTCTTTGCCGGTGTTTGCCGCGTTCACCACCAGAAGGTAGCTCTGCGGGGCGAATTCCTTATAGACCAGCAGGTCGTCCACCGTGCCGCCGTCCGGATAGAGCATCATCCCGTAGAGGACTCCGCCGTCCTTCAGACCGCTGACGTCATTGGTGAATATGTGGTTTACAAACCGCTGCGCATCCGGGCCGCTGATGAACACTTCGCCCATATGGGAGACGTCGAACATCCCGACCTTCCCGCGCACGGCGTTGTGCTCGTCGATGATGCCCCTGTACTGTATCGGCATATCGTAGCCGGCAAACGGGCTCATCTTCGCACCGAGAGCGATATGTTCTCCGTGCAGACAAGTCTTTTTCAACTGTTCGTCCATATTCAGGAAGTTGTTTTGGTGTTATTTGAGTATTTCCAGGTCCTTTTTGAGTATCATCTTCGGATCCATCATCGCCACCTTCTGGAAGAGCCGCACCTGATTGCCGAGCGAGAGATAGACCTTGTCCTCGTGCTTGCCCTTCCTCCACCATTTGTAGAATCCCACCGGGTCGTTCTCGAAGGGAATCTTGGCCAGAATCCCCGTGCTGTAGCCGGGATAGTCGATAACGAGCTTCAGGCCCATAAATTTCCTGTAGTAATCGGGATCCGCTCTGCGGAGCTTGCTGACGAGCGGGTTGAGAACCTCCAACGTGTCCACCTGAAGCAGCTTCTCCCTGACGATGAGCTTGTGGATGCGGACGGGATCGACATTGAGCCAGACCCCCAGTTTGAGGGTTTGGGGGCCGTCCTCCGTGTCCAGCGTGAGTTCGTCCGTGGAGAAATAGACCTTTTCGGGGTCAATGGTGTTGGTGTTCTGTGCCTCCGATAGCATTGGTGATGTGTAAGAATATTAAGCAAATGTAAGAAATTTTTGTGAAAAAGCGTATATTTATGCCTCACAAAGCCATTTTGATATGAATATCGTGCAGATGTCGGAAGTATGCGGCCTTGAAGAGACCTGCTGCTACTGCTCGGCGGAGAGCGCCGCGAAGATACGGGCATATATTGCGGCGCTGCCCCTGAAGGCCCTGCATCTGATAGGCACCGGTGACTACCATTATATATCCCTCTTCTGGCTGGAGAGAATAGCGGAGCCTTTCGACCTTGTGCTAATAGACCATCATCCCGACGACCAGCCTCCCGCTTTCGGGGGCGGCCTGTTGAGCTGCGGCTCCTGGGTCGCGGACGCGGCGGCTCTCCCCGCCCTGCGCCGCGTCTGTCATATCAAGGAATTCTCCGACGCGGAGCAGCTGCCACGCGACACATTCCCAGTATATATGTCCATAGATCTCGATGTCCTCTCGGAAGAATACGCGCGCACCGACTGGGATCAGGGGGATATGACCTTGGAGGAACTGGAGCGGGTGGTCCTCTCGGTATCTGCGGAGCATCCCCTTCTGGGGGCTGACCTATGCGGAGGACTGACCCCGGAGAAAGGGGCGGGCATCGAAGATATGGAACTCAACCGCCGCACGACGGAAAGGCTTGAAGCGATATTCGCCGCGCTGTAGCAGCGCAAGCGCGAACGATATGCCCCATACGGAGCTCATAGCAAACCGCTTATGCCTTCGGCTTCGGGTCTATCTTTGAATATTTCCTGGCGTCGGTGAATATGGTGCCGAGGTAGATTATCATCAGTATCACTATCATCCCCACGGCCACATAGTCGAGAGCCTTCATCGGAACAGTGAGCCCGAAGAGCTGCATATCGCGGGAGAACTCGCTGAGCGGCTTGATGAAGATGAACAGAGTGTTGACAATCACGACTATGAGTCTGAACTCCGTAGGCCCGAGCTTGAGATAGGTCAGGCGGAACTCGCTCTTGAGGTGGGCGTTGACGCTGACATTGATGGTCAGCAGGAGGTAGAGCACCAGGATTCCAAGGGCGAGGGACGGATGTTCCATCAGGCAGGAGAGCCCGGCTCCTATGCACATAAGGCTCTCGTTGATTCCGTCCACAGTGTGGTCGAGGTAATAGCCGTAAATCGGTCTCTGCTGCTTCCGCACCCGCGCAAGCGTGCCGTCGAGGGAGTCGCCGTACCAGTTGATGAAAAGTCCTGCGGTCGACAGCCAGAGGAAGTTGATGTCCAGTCTGGTAAGTATGAATCCGGCTGCGATTGTCAGCGCTCCGATGAAGCCTATCGCCGTCAGTCTGTCTGACGTCATCCATTTCGGCTGCCTCTCGGCCAGCCATATAAGAGCCTTTTTCTCAACTCCATTGAGGAGTGACGTCTGGATTCTAGTTGCCTGTTTTGTATCCATAACTCGAGTCTTGCAAGTAATAAAATTTCATCAAAGATAGTTCAATTTATTTTAATTTGTCAAATTATGCCGCCGTTTTGTGAGGGAATGGGCATATGTCCTGATGGAATCGGAATTGGAGTCCGGAGACAAAAATGCCTCTGAGCGAACTCAGAGGCATTCCGGAGAGGTGCGTAGTGGAATCGAACCACTGTACCAGGTTTTGCAGACCTGTGCCTGACCGCTCGGCCAACGCACCGTTGTGGAGTGCAAATATACGCCATTTTCCCGAAACCGCAAGCGCAGCCGCCCAAGATTTACAAGATTTGCCGAGTATTCGACAAAGTTTTCGTATATTTGGGGAAGCTAATGACAGTATATGATTAAAAAAACTCTGTTTTTGATTTCCGTCATCCTGATGACGCTTTCCTGCGGCACGGCACGCAAAACCGCAATCAGCGGCTCTTCCGATAATCAGGAGGAAGAATATGTAAACACCGGTTACGGCAAGATAAAGAAAAAAGATTCCACCTCATCAGTTTCGAGCATCAAGATAAAGCAGGGCTCCGGATACAGCGACATCTACGAGTATCTCAAGGGGCGCGTGGCCGGACTTGTCGTCAACGGGACGTCCATCTCGATTCGCGGGGTCTCCTCGATATTGGGCAGCAATGAACCGCTGATTCTCGTGGACGGCATGGAAACGAGCGACATCAGCAGCCTCTCGCCGGATATGGTCGAGAGGGTCGATGTACTCAAAGACGCCTCCTCCACGGCCATGTACGGCTCGCGCGGAGCAAACGGAGTGATAATAATAAGCACACGCAAGACTTTGGACAGCAAATGATACGCAACATAGTTTTCGATTTCGGAGGAGTCCTTGTGGACTGGAACCCGCGCTATCTGTACGGCCCGTATTTCAACGATGAGCAGAAGACGGAGTGGTTTCTGGAGAACGTTTGTCCGTACAGCTGGAACGAGACGGTCGATGGCGGACGTCCCATCTCGGAGGCCCTTTCCGAGCGGATAGAACTGTATCCCGAGTGGGAAAAGGAGATACGGATGTATTTCGGGGAATGGATTAAGATGATGAACGGTCAGATTCCGGGGGCGGAACCCCTCGTCCGGGAGCTTGCCGCCCGGGGTTACGGCTTGTACGGGCTCACCAACTGGTCCGCCGAGACCTTCCCGCTGATTGCCAATGACACGAAAAATTATCCGGTATTCTCTCTTCTGAGAGGGTACGTGGTCTCAGGGCAGGAAAAATGCAGAAAACCGGACGGGCGGATCTACAGAATCCTGCTGGACCGTTTCTCCCTGAAGCCGGAGCAGAGCCTTTTTATCGATGACAACCCCAAG
>CAVGPE010000026.1:10026-33726 GCA_963631065.1 Ruminococcus bicirculans (ex Wegman et al. 2014) | reverse complement strand
CCCTTGGCGGCGAAGCCCTTCTTGCCTATCCATTCTTCCGCATCCACGGCCTCCGCCGGCTTGTCCTCCATCTTCCAGGTGATTTCATACTGAGGGTGGAGGTCGTCGCTGAGCTCCACAAGACAGGACTTGGGGCTGTCGGAGATGAAACTCTGCGGAGTGTTGTCGCTGACCGCGAAGGAGAAGCGCTTGACATAGAAGCTCTTGGTCTCGCCGTCCCAGTAGAGGGCCGTGAATGTCTTGTCGGGGTTGAACTTCTCTATCCGCAGTACGTCGCCCTGATAGCGGTTCACCAGCTCGAAGGAGGTGGTGTAGAAAGTGCCGTTGCGGAAGACCGCAAGCACCTTGTCCCCCGACTCGAACTGACCGAGATACAGCCCGTGCGCCTCGTCGTTGAGTTTCTGGATATCGGAGTCATACCAGATGTCCTTGCCTTCTATCGTGCTGACACCCTTGCTCTTGAGGGAGATCCTCTGGATGACGTTCTTGCTGACGAGATTGCCCCGCGCCGTCCTGCTCTTGATGGCAAGGCCGGAGAAGTCATATTCGAGGGAAGTCTTCTTGAGTTTCGGACGGGCGCGCAGCTGGATGCGCACGGTCTCGGCCTCGCCGTTGTGGTTGGCCGAGAACCACACTATCTGCGAACCCGGCACGCCGGTCGTGATGTCGTATTCCTTGTCGCGCGTCACCGACGTGACGGCGAAACGTTTCGCATAATATACCGAAGTCTTGCCCTCGCGGTAGATTACATTATAGACCGTGCGGCTGTCACCCCTGTTGAACACGTTCACATAGAGCAGATCCTTGCCGAAGAAGGCCTTGTCCTCCACCTTCGTGATGCGGTATTTGCCGTCCTTCGAAATCACTATCACCTCCGAGAGGTCGGAGCAGTCGCAGATGTATTCGCCGCCGTCGTCCTTCTTGAGACCTATGCCCACGAATCCCTCCGCGAGATTGGCCTGAAGGCGGGCGTTGTTGTTGACAACCCTGGTGGCGGCGATGGTCTCGAAGCCGACGAGTTCGGTACGGCGCGGATAGTCCTTGCCGTATTTCTTTTTGAGGGACTTGAACCAGTCTATAGTATAGCGGTCGATGTGGTCGATGTCGTCCTGTACCTCCCGCATCTCCTTCTCGATGGATAGAATCTTCTCGTCCATCGCCTTCGTGTCGAACTTGGAAATCTTGCGCACCGGCTTCTCGACGAGTTTCAGGATGTCCTCCATCACGATTTCGCGGCGGAGCAGCTCCTGATATTCCTTCATCTTCGCGAACACGTCCCCTATCTGGCTGTCCCAGTCTTTCTGGTCCTGTTCCAGCACCTTGTAGATGCGGTTCTCGAAGAATATGCGTTCAAGGGAACTGTAGTGCCAGTCGTTCTCGAGTTCATCCATCCTGATGCGGAGTTCCTGAAGCAGGATGTCCCTCGTGTGGAAGGTGCTGTATTCGAGTATGTCGTTCACCGTGAGGAACTGCGGCTTGTTGTCCACGATTACGCAGGCGTTCGGCGCGATGTTGCACTCGCAGTCCGTGAACGCGTAGAGCGCGTCGATGGTCTTGTCCGGGGAGACGTCGTTCGGGAGATGGATCACGATGTCCACCTTGTCGGTGGTCATATCCTCTATCTTCCGGATTTTGATTTTCCCCTTGTCCTTGGCCCTGAGGATGGAGTCTATGAGGTCGCGGGTGTACTTGCCGTACGGAATCTCGGTGATGGCGATGGTGTTCTTGTCTATCTTCTCGATTCTGGCGCGCAGCTTGACGCTGCCTCCGCGCTTGCCCCGCATATATTTGCTGCAGTCGGCGAAGCCCCCGGTAGGGAAGTCAGGATAAATCTCATACGGGCGGCCTTCGAGTATGGCCACCGACGCGTCGAGGAGTTCGTTGAAATTGTGCGGGAGAATCTTGGACGCGAGGCCCACTCCGATGCCTTCCGTCCCCTGGGCGAGCAGCAGAGGGAAGCGTACCGGAAGTTCCGTCGGCTCCTGGTTGCGCCCGTCGTAGGAGTTCATCCAGCGTGTCACTTTCGGGTCGAACACCACCTCCTTGGCAAACTTGCTCAGTCTTGCCTCAATATATCGCGGCGCGGCGTTGGAGTCGCCGGTGAGGATATTGCCCCAGTTTCCCTGGCAGTCTATGGTGAAACCTTTCTGCCCGAGCTGCACGAGGGCGCCGAGAATCGACTGGTCTCCGTGAGGATGGTACTGCATAGCCTGTCCGACGATGTTCGCGACCTTGGTGTAGGCCCCGTCATCCATTCTGAACATAGCGTGCAGCACCCTGCGCTGAACCGGCTTGAGTCCGTCGATGATATGAGGGACGGCGCGGTGCAGAATCACATAAGACGCATAGTCCAGATACCAGTCCTTGAACATTCCGGAGAGCTTGAACTTGTGCGCGTCCCTCTCCAGAAGTTTGTCGTAACGGCCGCTTTCCTCCGCCTCTTCCCCTACCGGGACGGCCTCTTCCTCAATCAGCTCCTCTCCGGTGATGATATTCTCGTCTTCCATATTCTATTCCTCGTATCCGAATCTTCTCAGTTCCTTTCTGTTCTCCCTCCAGTCGGGGTCCGTCTTCACATAGATGCTCAGAAAGACTTTCTTTTGGAAGAAATCCTCCATTTCGATGCGCGCCTGCGTGCCGGTACGCTTCAGCGCCGCACCCTTCTTCCCTATGAGTATGCCCTTCTGGGATTCGCGCATCACATATATCACGGCTCCGATGTCGTATCTCTCCTCGCCCTCCTTGAAGCTCTCAATCACGACTTCGCAGGAATAGGGAATCTCCTCCTTGTAGTTGAGGAGTATCTTCTCGCGGATGATTTCCGATGCGAAGAACCGCAGGTTTCTGTCCGTGAAGGCGTCCTTGTCGAACCACGGCGGACACTCCGGCAGGCGCTCCCTGACAGCTTCGAGGACACTTTCGAGATTGAACCTCTCCTGTGCGGAGACCGGTATCACGAGAGATTGCGGCAGCTTCTCCCGCCAATACTGCATCAGGGCGCGCACCGCGTCCTGCGAGCTGAGGTCTATCTTGTTGATGACCACTATGACGGGACACTCTATACGGCTGAGCCGTTCGATGTATTCGGCGTTCTTGTCGGCGGTCTCCACGGTGTCGGTGACATAGAGTATGATGTCTGCGTCGCCCATAGCCCCGTCCACGAACTTCATCATATTCTCCTGAAGCCTGTAGCCGGGCTTGAGTATGCCGGGGGTGTCGGAATAGACTATCTGCCAGTCCTCACCGTTGACTATGCCCATAATCCTATGCCGGGTAGTCTGCGCCTTCGCGGTCACGATGGAGAGCTTCTCGCCCACCAGCGCGTTCATCAGCGTGGACTTCCCGACATTGGGATTGCCTATGATATTTACGAATCCTGAGCGGTGAGCCATTATACGTAAGCCCCCATTTTCAGAATGTTGGCCTCGCCTTCGCTGAGGTATCTCCACTCGCCCTTTTTCAGCCCTTTCTTGGTGAGGCCGGCGAAATACACGCGGTCAAGAGCCTTGACGTTGTATCCGAGAGACTCGAATATGCGGCGGACGACCCTGTTCTTGCCGGAATGTATCTCAATGCCGAGCTTGCGCCTGTCGTTGGCGTCGATGTACTCCAGTTCGTCGGCGTTGACCTCCCCGTCGGTGAGGGTCACTCCGGCGAGAATCTTCTCGCGGTCATCCTCAACGAGTTCCCTGTCGAGGGCCACCTGATATATCTTCTTCTTGTCGTATGCCGGATGGGTCAGACGCTCGGCGATCTCGCCGTCGTTGGTGAGCATCAGCACGCCCGTGGTGTTCTTGTCGAGCCGTCCCACCGGATATACTCTTGCCGGGCAGCCCTTGATCAGGTCCACCACGGTCTTCTCCGCGTGAGGGTCGCTCGCCGTGGTCACATAGCCCTTAGGTTTGTTCATCACGAGATACACCTTCTCCTCACCCTTGAGCCTCTCTCCGTTGAAGCGGATGTCGTCCGTCTGGACATTGACCTTGGTGCCGAGTTCGGTCACGACCTCCCCGTTCACCGTCACGACTCCGGCCTGGATGAGAGTGTCGGCTTCACGACGCGAGCATACGCCGGAATTTGCTATGAATTTGTTGAGGCGCACCACGTCCTTGACCGGAGAGTTGAATGTCTCCGCCGTCTCGTTGCCGTTCACTACCGGACGGCGCTCTATCATACGGTTGATGCCCTCGTTTGTCTCCTTGTTGAAATGCGGAGCAGGCTTCGGCCCGCCTTTCCTGCCGGGACCGGCCTTTCTCGCTCCGAAAGGTTTCCTGTCGAAGCCCCTGCGGTCCTGTCCGAAGGACGGACGGCCTCCTGCGGGGCGCGGTCTGCGTTCTCCTCCGAAAGACGGACGGCCCTCGCCGAAGTTTCTGCGCTCGCCGCCTTCGCGGTCAGGGCGGCCTTCGCCGTATCCGTGTCTTTCACCATAACTGCGGTTCTCGCCGAACTGGCGCGGTCTGCGCTCTCCGTATCCTCGGCTCTCGCCGAAGCTTCTGCGCTCACCGCCCTCGCGGTCAGGGCGGCCTTCGCCGTATCCCCGTCTTTCACCATAACTGCGGTTCTCGCCGAACTGGCGCGGTCTGCGCTCGCCGAATCCTCGGCTCTCGCCGAAGCTTCTGCGTCCGGAGCCTTCTTCTCCTCCGTTGTCCTTTCTCTCGCCGAAATGAAACTCAACCTTCTCGAAATTGGAATGTTCCTGGCTCTGCGCCGCAGCTTTCCTCGGTCTAAGTTTTCGGCCTTCCTTTGTAAACTGGTCCATCACTACTTGAGATTAAAATAATAAGTTATTGTGCCCTCCTGCATCGCAGGCGCGTCGCTGCTCATATTGAAATGAGTTTCCAGAGCCGCCTTTCTCGCGGCCGCGTGGAGAGCCTTGTTCAAAACGGTGGTGCCGTCGCCTCCCGGCACGGCATTAACCACGTTGCCGTAGTTGTCCACCCATATGTCTACAACGACAATGCCGCTTTCCTGCACATTATATGCCGGTCGCGGGATGTTGCCCACCGTGTTGCGTCCCCGCAGATGCGCGTTGGGCTTGCCGTCGGTCCGTCCCTTTCCTGTGTTGCCGTCGCTCTGTCCCGCCTTGAACTCGGCGGAACTCTTCTCCGCGGCGTGTGCCGCTGTAAGCGTCGTGTCTTTTTTCGCCATCCCGGGGAACGACGCCCTCGGGTCGAGTTCCTCTTTCTTCGGGGGTTCGCTTACCGGTACGTCCCCGAAATCGTCCTTTCCCGTCTCCGGAGTCAGATTCTCCCTGTCCGCGGCTTCGGGGGACTCGCTCTTCTGCACGAGATTGACCGGAGCGTCGCGGTCCGGAGTCTCCGAGCGCGGGGCCGCGCCCCTATACTCCTGCACGGGTACTTCCATCTCCTCCGAGAAGTCTATGAGCATAGTCTTCTCCTGAGGCGGCGGGTATATGTATTTCAGACCGGAGAACGAAAACAGCACAAGCGCCGCCGCGTGCATCGTCACCGTCAGGGCTATGCCCGTGAGCTTTGCGCGGCGTTCGTTTCTGTCACCTGTCCTCCTGTCCTGTCCCATCATTCGGGCTGGGTTGCAAGTATCACCTTATAATGGTTCCGTTTGGCGATGTTCATCACCTGCACAATCTCGCCTATTGGCACGCTCTCATCCGAATATATCGCGAAAGTGGGATCCGCCTCGCTCTGGAGCAGCCCCACGAGTTCGTCTTCCACTTCCGCCAGGGAGACCGGCTTCTTCTCCCCGTTGATGTGGAAGGTGTAGCGGTCGTCGCCCCAGTCCTTGATGGAGACGCTTGCCGTGGCCTTCGCCCCAACCTGTCCGGTGCTTTTAGGAAGAAGCAGTTTCAGGGCGTTGGGGTTCACGAGCGTGGAGGTCACGAGAAAGAATATGAGCAGCAGGAACACGATGTCCGTCATCGAGGACATCGAAAAGCTCGGATCCGCCTTGGTTATCCTTCTGAGAGCCATTATCTTTCCTCCCTGTTGTCAGCAGACTTCTCCTCCGCCGGGCCGCCGAGCGCCTCCATCAGCTGGATAGTGGCGCTCTCCATATTGAACACGAGGCCGGACACCTTGGTGGAGAGGAAGTTATACCCGAAATATGCCATAATGCCGACGATAAGACCTCCGACCGTAGTAATCATCGCGGTATAGATACCTCCCGAAAGGAGGGTGATGTCGATGTTGTTGCCGGCGTTGGACATATTGAAGAACGCCTCCACCATACCCAGCACGGTACCGAGAAATCCTATCATCGGAGCGCCTCCGGAGATGGTGGCGAGGTAAGGAAGACTCTTCTCAAGCTTGGCGACTTCCATATTGCCGGTGTTCTCGACGGCTATCTGTATGTCGGACAGCGGTCTTCCGCTGTGGGCGAGGCCCGTCTCCACCATTCTTGCCACCGGGGTGTCGTACTTGCTGCAGAGAGTCTTCGCCGACTTGAGCTTGCCCTCACGGATGTAGTCGCGGATGTCCATCATAAAATCCTTGTCGATTTTCTCCGCCTGGCGTATCTGCCACCACTTCTTGCCGAAGATATAGATGGCGAGGATGGACAGCGCGAGCAGAACCCACATAAGCGAGCCGCCTTTCGCGGCCATCTCGAAGAGGGAATAGGACATCTCCTGCGGTACCGGAACGGCCTCCGCGATATCTGTCTGAAGCAAATTGAAAAGCATTTTGACTACGAATTAATAACTTGCAAATATACAATTATTTTTCGAAAGTTGTCGATTCGGCTTAGCGGAGGCCGTCTTCCGCTGCGGCGGAAGGCTGGCTGTCGCCGGGGGCTGTCTCCGGATAATCCACCCCGGAAAGGAACAGTGCGTGGCCCGGCACGCTCTCCCCGGCGGCGCTGCGCATCGAGCCGCGCCCCCTGTCCGGGTTGGCGTCGAGAATCAGGCTTCCGAAGTCGTCTATGCCGCGCTTCCCGCGTCCCACCTCCAGCAGGGTACCCACCGTGGCGCGGACCATATTGCGCAGGAATCTGTCGGCGCTGATGCGGAAATACCAGTACGGAAGCCCGGCTGCCGGAGCTGCGTCCCGCCGGCCTTCAGAGCCTCCGTCCACCCCGAATACCGACACCGCGGGGGTGTAGGGCTTCCAGAAGGCCTCCGTCACGGTGCATATTGAAGTTTTCGTGTCCGTACCGCTCTTCTCGAAGCAGCGGAAGTCGTGCCGCCCGCAGAGCAGGCCCGCCGCCCGGTTCATAGCCTCGAAGTCGAGCCGGGGATAGGTGCAGAGATACGAGAAGCTCTCCACGAAGGGGTCTTTGACCCTATGCAGAAAATATGTATATTCGCGCTTTGTCGCATCGAATCTGGAGTGGAAGTCCGGTGTCGCCGGGACGACCGAAATGACGGCTATCTGACCGGGAAGGATGGCATTTAATTTGCAGACCAGTCGCCCGGCGTCAAGCCCCTCGGCGGCATCGAAATGCGCGATGTAGCCGACGGCGTTCACCCCGGCATCCGTGCGTCCCGCACCGGTGACGGGTACGGGGTGTCGGAGAAGAGTCCCGAGAGCTGCTTCGAGGGCCTGCTGGACACTCGGGTCGGACGGCTGAACCTGCCACCCGTGGAAGGACTTGCCGCAGTATGACAGTTTGATACGATAGCGCATAACGAATGCAAAAATAGACAAATAATATGGAAAGTGTAAATATCAGGGAGCTTAACGACCGCATCCAGAAGGAGAGCGGATTCGTGGATATGCTCTCCCTCGAGATGGGCAAGGTGATTGTGGGTCAGAAGCATCTTGTGGAGAATCTTATGATCGCGCTCCTCGCCAACGGACACATCCTTCTCGAAGGCGTGCCGGGTCTGGCCAAGACCCTTGCCATCAGCACCCTAGCCAAGGCGGTGGATGCCAGATTCAACAGGATACAGTTCACCCCGGACCTGCTTCCTGCCGACGTGACCGGCACTCTCATCTATTCCCAGAAGAAGGAGCAGTTCGAGGTCCACAAGGGCCCGATTTTCGCCAACTTCGTGCTTGCGGACGAGATCAACCGCGCTCCGGCCAAGGTGCAGTCGGCCCTGCTGGAGGCGATGCAGGAGAGGCAGGTGACCCTCGGAGAGGAGACCTTCCGCCTGCCGGAGCCGTTCCTCGTGATGGCCACCCAGAACCCGATAGAACAGGAGGGGACCTACCCGCTGCCGGAGGCCCAGGTGGACCGCTTTATGCTGAAGGTCGTGGTTGACTATCCGAGCCGCGAAGAGGAGAAGCTCATCGTGAGGATGAACAACAGCGGCGAGTTCCCGACGGCGCAGAAGGTGATAGGCCCGCAGGACATAGTCCGCGCCCGCGAGGTGGTGAGGGAAGTGTATATGGACGAGAAGATAGAGCGCTACATAGTCGATATCGTCTATGCCACCCGCACGCCGGAGGACTGCGGACTCGCCAGGATAAAGAACTTCATCTCCTACGGGGCTTCCCCGCGTGCGAGCATCAGCCTGTCGATGGCGGCCAAGGCGTATGCCTTCATCAAGCGCCGGGGCTATGTGATTCCTGAGGACGTGCGTGCCGTATGTCCGGAAGTGCTGCGCCACAGGATAGGCCTGAGCTACGAGGCGGAAGCCGAGAACGTGACCCCGGAGCAGATTGTCGAACAGATTGTCAATGCCGTCATCGTCCCATAGCAGCGCGTCGGATCTCCTGCGCAAGGTCAGGAAGATCGAGATAAGGACGAAGGCTCTCTCGCACCAGATATTCGCCGGAGAGTACCACTCGGCCTTCAAGGGGCGCGGTATGGCGTTCAGTGAGGTCAGAGAGTACCAGTGGGGCGACGACGTGCGCTCTATGGACTGGAATGTCACGGCGCGTCTGCGTTCGCCCTATGTCAAAGTCTTCGAGGAGGAGAGGGAGCTGACGGTGATGCTGCTTGTCGATGTCAGCCGCTCCGGACTTTTCGGGACGGCGGCGGAGACCAAGCGCGAGAGGATTGCCGAGATAGCCGCCGTGCTGACATACAGCGCGATACTCAACAACGACAAGGTCGGGGTTCTCTTCTTCTCCGACAGGGTGGAGAAGTTCATCCCGCCGAAGAAGGGCCGCTCGCATCTGCTCCGCGTCATCAGGGAGATGCTCGAACTCCAGCCGTCATCGGACGGCACGGACATAGGGGAGGCGCTGCGCTACCTGAGCAATGCCATCAAGAAGAAGTGTACGGCATTTCTGCTGAGCGATATGCTCGACGTGGACGGGAACGGCAGTCCCCGCTATGAGGAGGGCCTCAAGGTGGCGGCCGGCCGCCACGACTTGAGTGTCATCAAGGTGCACGACCCCCGCGAGAGGTCGATTCCGCCGGTGGGCCTCGTGCATATCAAGGACAGCGAGACCGGGCGCGCCGCGTGGATCAATACCGACAGCCGGAAGGTCCGTGACGCTTATGCCCGGTGGTTCTCTTCCCTTTCCGACAGGGAGAGGACGCTTTTCAACAAGTACGGAATAGACAATGTGGACATTGCCACCGACTCCGACTATGTGAAGGGGCTGATGGCGCTTTTCAATCACAGATGAAGCTGCTGCTTATCATATTGACGGCGATGCTCGATATGCTGCCGGGCGGACAGGCTTTTCTCAGGCCTCTGACTCCGCGCGACTCCATCCTGATAGCCGACCAGATAGAATACGGCTTCCGGCTGGACAGCGTGAAGGCCGGCACGGAGCTGGCTCTGCAGGATTTCAGTTCCGTCTCCAACGATACCCTCACTCTCGTGAGGAACTGGCAGATAGACACGGTGAAGAAGTCCCGCGGCGGTCTGCTCGGCATAGAGGGCAGCATCGTCCTCGCCCCCTTCGAGGAGGGACACTATCAGCTGCCGCAGATAGCCGTCAGACGGATGTCCGAGGGCGGGGCCGTGGATACGCTGCTTTTCGACGCGCTCTCGATGGACGTGAAGACTATGCCCGTGGACACTGCGTCATTCGTCATCCGGGACATCAAGGGACAGATGCGCTATCCTCTGACTTTCAGAGAGATTCTGCCTTGGGCCGCAGCGGCGTGGCTTGCCGTGGCGCTATCTGTTCTGGCGGTCTGTCTCGTCAGGATGCGCAGACGCTCAGCCGCAGATGTGGCCCACAGCGACGACCCGGCCCATATCGTGGCTCTGCGCCGGCTGGACAAGTTCCGCAGCAGCGCATACTGGACTCCGGACAGGCAGAAGGCATACTATTCCGGCATTACCGACGCGCTCAAGGACTATATCGGGGAGCGTTTCGGCATAGACGCCCCGGAGATGACCACCGCCGAACTCTTCGCCGCGCTCAAGACGGACAAGGATATCACTCCTGAACTCTACGCGGACACGCTCGGTCTTTTCGAACTCGCGGATTTCGTGAAATTCGCAAAACACATAGCCGGCGACGAGGAGAATGCGTCAGCACTCCCGAAAGCCGTGCGTTTCGTGACGTCCACCTACAGGACGGAGCCGGAGGAGGGGCAGAAGCAGGATGTTCTTTGAGTATCCGCATCTGCTCTGGCTGCTGGCCGTGCCGCTGCTGCTCGCCGCAAGATATGTCTATGTCGAGCTTAAGGAGCGCAGACCACATCTGAGGGTCTCCGTCGCGCAGCCGTGGACGGATGCCGGACTCTCGCCGCTTGCGGTGTTAAGGCACCTGCCCTTCGCACTCCGTGTCGCCGCCCTTGCGCTGATTATAGTCGCCCTCGCCCGGCCGCGCTCCTCCAACGAGGTCGAGAAGAGGGATACCGAGGGCATCGACATCGTTTTCGCGATGGACGTCTCCACGAGTATGCTCGCCAGAGATTTCACTCCTGACCGCATATCCGCCGCCAAGGACATAGCCATAGAGTTCATCTCGCAGAGGCCGTCCGACAGGATGGGCATAGTGGTCTTTGCGGGGGAGAGCTACACCCAGTGTCCGCTGACGACCGACCGCGCCACTCTGATCAATCTGATGAAGGAGGTGCAGACCGACCTCATCGAGGACGGCACCGCAATAGGCAACGGACTGGCCACGGCGGTGGCGAGAATTATGGACTCGGAAGCTCCGAGCCGGGTGGTGATTCTGCTGACGGACGGAGTGAACAACAGCGGGGAGATTGCGCCGCAGACCGCCGCCGAGATAGCCAAGACCTATGGGGTGCGGGTCTATACCATAGGGGTCGGGGCCAACGGCACGGCGCCGTATCCGGTGATGACCCCCTGGGGAGTGGAGGTGAGGAATATGCAGGTCGAGATAGACGAGCAGCTTCTGAAGACCGTGGCGGAGACTACCGGGGGCAGATATTTCAGAGCCACCGACAACACCAAGCTGGCGGAGATATACTCGGAGATCAACCGTATGGAGACCGCCCGCACCACGGTTGACAGTTTCCCCATATATAAGGAGCTTTTCGGAGGGTACGCGCTTGCGGCCCTTATATGCCTGCTGCTCGAACTGCTGACAGGATTGTTGATTTTCAGAAGATTGCCGTAATGCTGTATTTTGCCGAACCTCAATATCTGTGGCTGCTGCTGCTCGTGCCTCTGCTGCTTCCGGGCTATGCCCTGCTGCGGCATCTGCGCCGGAAGCGTCTGCGCTCGTTCGGGGACGAGGCTCTGGTGCGGGAACTCATGCCGTCCTGGTCTTCGGCCAAGGGCTGGTGGAGGATTGTGCTGTTCTGCCTTGCCTTCGCCTCTTTCGTCATAGGGATTTCCCGGCCTCTGCTCGGGGCCAAGCTGGTGGAGAGGGAGACCAGGGGTGCGGAGATAGTGATATGTCTTGACGTGTCCAACTCGATGCTCGCCCAGGACTATTCTCCGGACCGTCTGACAAGGGCCAAGCTTGCCATTTCCAGACTCGTGGACAGGCTTCAGGGAGACCGTATCGGGCTGGTGATATTCGCCGGGACATCCTTCGTGCAGCTCCCGGTCACCACTGACTATGTGTCAGCGAAGATATTTCTCAACTCCATAGACACCAGGTCAATCCCTGTACAGGGAACGGCCATCGGCGACGCGATACACACTGCGGCAAGGAGTTTCAGCGCACAGAGCGAGAAGAGCCGCGCCATCATCGTGATAACCGACGGCGAGAACCACGAGGACGATGCCGTGGCGGCTGCCGAAGATGCCGCTTCCACAGGAATAAAGGTTTATACGATAGGTGTAGGGACTCGGAACGGACAGCCGCTCAAGATAGACGGGGAACTGCTCAAGGACAAGGACGGGGAGATTGTCGTGTCCCGCCTCGACGAGGAGGGACTCAAGCGCATCGCCGCCGCCGGGAACGGAGCGTATGTACACGCCGGCAACGAGGAGTTCGGACTCAATCCCATTGTGGACGAGATAAACAGACTCGAGGACGAGAGGTTCAACTCCGTGGTCTTCGAGGAATATGACGAACAATATATGTACTTCTTCGCCGTGGCTCTCGCGCTCTTCGCGCTTGAGATGCTTATCGGGGAGAGGAAGCCGAAAAGGAGGCTGTTCAGATGATTTCCGTGAAGAGACTGATGCTTGCCGCAGTGCTGCTGCTCTCCGTTCTGCCCGCCGCGGGGCAGGCGGACAGGCACGACGTGAGGGCAGGCAACCGCAAGTTCCGCAAGGACAAGTTCAAGGAGGCGGAGATAGACTACCGCAAGGCTGTGCTGAAGGACTCGACTTCGATGAAGGCGCAGTACAATCTGGCCTCTGCGCTCTACCGCCAGGAGGACTGGGAGGGGGCGAAGAAGGCTCTTGACGCGGTAGCTTCCGGGGACGCTCCGGCGCAGTACCACTATAATGCCGGGGACGTCGCCCTTCAGCGCAAGGATTACGCTGCGGCGGTGAAGAGTTTCAGGGAGGCTCTGCTTCTCGCTCCGGACGACCTGGACGCGAAGGAGAACTATATCTACGCCAAGAAGATGCTTGAAAATCAGCAGGGCGGAGGCGGAGGCCAGGGCCAGAATCAGGATCAGAACCAGGACCAGAATCAGCAGGACCAAAGCCAGAATCAGAATCAGCAGAACGACAGTGACAGTCAGGATAAGCGGGACAGTCAGCCGCAGGACGACGGGCGGCAGGAGATATCCCCGCAGCAGGCCCGGCAGATGCTGAATGCGGTGCAGGCCAAGGAGAAGGAGACCCGCGACAAGGTCAACAAGGAGAAGGCTGCGCTGCTGAAATCTAAACAAAAGGAGAAGAATTGGTGATGAGCAGAAAACTGTTTGCCATAATCGTCGCGTCGGCGTTCGCGCTGATTGCCGCGGCCCAGCCTACGGTGAAGGTGCAGGCCCCGAATCTTGTCGGGGTCAACGAGCAGTTCAACGTGACGTTCGTGATTTCGGGAGAGGACGCCCCGTCGGACTTCGAATGGGGCGCGGGGGATGACTTCCAGATAGTGTGGGGGCCGCAGAAGGGGCGCTCGTCCTCGGTGACGATAGTCAACGGCTCGCGCACGAAGACTTCCCAGACCACCTATACCTATATCCTTATGCCCAAGCGGACGGGGCATTTCAGGCTGCAGGCCGCGAAGGTCACTGTCAAAGGCAAGGAATACAGCTCGGATATGCCTGAGCTTGAAGTCGTTTCGGACAGTTCGTCTTCGGGCGGCGGCTCTTCTTCCTCTTCCTCCTCATCGTCGTCTTCGGGCGGCGGAGCTTCGGCTGCGGGGAGCGTATCTTCTGAGGACCTGTTCCTCAGGCTTACCCTCAGCAAGCGCTCTCTGATGGTGGGGGAGCCGGTCACGGCCACTCTCAAGCTCTATCAGAGGGTGAACATCGCCGGCTTCGAGAACGCCAGATTCCCGGATTTCAACGGCTTCTGGAGCCAGGAGCTGCAGTCGCCGACGAACATCGAGTTCCGCAGGGAAAATCTCGACGACAAGATATATAATTCCGCCGTGCTCCGCAGCTGGACGCTCATCCCTCAGAAGGCGGGGGAGATACGGATAAGTCCGGCGGAACTCGTCTGTCTGGTCAATGTCAGGACCCGGCGGCAGTCCACGGGGAGCATCTTCGACGATTTCTTCCAGGATGACTATCAGACGATACGCAAGAGGGTGACGACCGACCCGCTGACCGTCAGGGTCAGCGCGCTCCCGGCGGGAGCGCCCGCCACCTTCGGCGGCGGGGTCGGTCAGTTCAGGATGAGCGCCGCACTGACCCGCGATTCCCTGATGACCCACGATGCGGCCTCGCTGAAGCTTACGGTGACAGGAACGGGCAATGTGGCCCTGCTTGAGGCCCCGAAGGTCAGCTTCCCTCCGGACTTCGAAGTCTATGACGTGAAGACCTCCGACGTGCAGGGCGGGAAGGAGTTTGAATACCCGTTCATCCCGCGCAGTGCGGGAGAGTTCGTCATAGGCCCTGTGGAGTATTCTTACTACGACAATAAGGCTTCCCGCTATGTGACTCTGTCCTCCGGGCCGCTGCGGATAGCCGTCGCCAGGGGCAACAGCACCCAGGCTTCCGTTGCCGGCGAAGTGCAGCTTATGGGCGGCGGAGGCAAGGATGTGCGCAATATAGGAAGCGACATACGCTATATCTCCACGGCGAAGCCGCAGTTCAGGCCTTCGGGATCTTTCCTGGTCGGCACCCCTCTCTTTGTGCTGCTGATGTCCGGGCTGCTTGCCTGCGCGGCGGCTGTATATTTCATAATGCGCAGGAGAGCCGCTCTCAGGGCGGATGTCGTCGGCACCAGGAACCGGGCGGCCAACAAGATGGCCCGCAGACGGCTTGCGCGGGCCGAGGCTTACCTTAAGGACAGCCTTTACACGGCATTCTACGAAGAGCTGCACAAAGCTCTCCTCGGCTATGTCTCCGACAAACTCAATATGGACATCTCCGATATGAGCAAGGACAACATCTCCTCAAGACTGACGGCATCCGGCGTTGGCGAGGCTCTTGCCGCAGAATATGTCGGGCTGCTTGATGCCTGTGAATATGCGCGATATGCTCCGTCGGAGGGCGGAGATGCGATGAACGCACACTACGGGCAGGCCGTCAGGGTGATTTCTGAAATAGATGAAAGTATGAACAGAAAGCACAGATTCCGCAGCGGAGCGGCTGCGGTCGTGGCTCTGCTGCTTGCTCTCGCGCCTGCAGGTCTTGCCGATGCTGCGGAAGTCACGGCGGCGGATTCGCTCTGGACCGCCGGAGTCGAGGCCTATGCCCGAGGGGACTGGGCCGGTGCCGGGGAGGCGTGGAATTCCATACTCGATATGGGGCTGGAGTCAGCTGACCTATATTATAATATAGGCAACGCCTGCTACAGGAACGATGACCTTTCTCACGCCATCTTGAACTACGAGAGAGCCGTCAGACTCGATCCGTCGCATTCCGACGCCCGCTTCAATCTCGAATTCGCCCGCGCCGGACTGCAGGACAAGATAGAGTCGGTGCCGACATTCTTCCTGAGTCTCTGGATGCGCAGCCTGTGCAGGGTGATGCCTTCCAATCTGTGGGCGGTTCTCGGAGCAGGCTTCTTCGCCCTGGCCCTCGCGGCGGTTCTGCTTTTCCTGCTCGGGGACACCGTCTCTGTGAGGAAGACCGGATTCGCGCTCGGGGTGGTCTCCATTCTGCTATGCGTATTGTCCGTCTCGATGGCGGCCAGTCAGAAGGCCGACTATCAGAAGACTGACAGCGCCATAGTCGTCAAGGCAGTCAGTCCCGTCAGGAGTTCTCCGTCGGAGGAGTCCGCCAAGGACCTCTTCATCCTCCACGAAGGCACAAAGCTGCGCCTGCTTGATGAAGTGGGGGAGTGGCGCAATATCGAACTCTCCGACGGCCGTCAGGGCTGGATGCGCTCTTCCGACCTTGAGGTTATATAGACGACATCCGTCGCCCTTCGGGCGCGGTCATTGGCGCGGTAGTGCGGGGCGTATAGGGACTCGATTTCGACCGCAGGGGACTGGAAGCGGCCCTCCTGCGTCACGAAGAACTCTTCTGTGACGGTGGTGTTCTCCTCCGGATAGCTGTCGAACCAGTACTCCGTTCTGTCGGCGAGTACGCTCCTGTAGCCTTGAGGGGTGAAGCTGACCCAGTCCCTGACGGAGAGCGGACGCGGCTGCCAGCCGTAAAGTCCCGACCTCTGCTCCACAGGGCGGAGAGCGGCGCAGCGCGGAGCCGTGAGCTTGACGAAACTGCGGTTCTCCCCGTTCCATATCAGATACTTCGCCGTAATCCTGTCGCCTATGCGCAGGCTGTCCTCCTCGGTGAGGAGTTTCCCGTCGCGCCAGTATTCCGCTCTGACGGTGAAGCCGTTGCCGGAGGCCTTTATCTCGGAGAACGGTCTGCTGACGCTGCCGCTGAGAGCGATGACCTTTGTCTGCAGGGTCTTCTCGCCGCCTGTGAGGACGGAGGCGAGGGCCTCTATATATGCAGGGTCGTCCTCCCACTTCTGGGTCTCCTTCTGCACCATAATCCAGAGCCTTATGCCCTCGGACAGTCCACCCTGCCCACAGTCGCGGAGCAGTTCGCAGAGCAGGGAGTGCGCGTAGAGTTCGCTCTCCAGCAGCCCTCTGTACGGCATCACGGCATTTGGGAAGTATATGCCGCCGGAGCGGTGCGGACAGGCGTATTCGACCAGAGACAGGACATCCTTGTCCAGCGATGCGCGCATCCGCGCTGCGGAGAGCGGTCTGACCCCGAAGAACGATGCCAGGGCGATTCCCTCATCGCTTTCGCTCAGGGCCTTGAGAGTCTTTATTCTGCGCGCCTTGTCGAGTATCCGTCCGTTGAGGCCGCGCTCTTTTGAAGGCGTGAGACAGGCCTTCGCCTCCTTCCGGAATCCTTTCAGGGTCTTGGCGGGGATTCCTTTGCTCTCCGGCAGGATGTCGGGGAAGAGGGAGCGGACATAGAGATATTGTCCGAGGCTGATTCCCCCGCACCAGACAGGCCTTGCGGAGTCAGTGAAGAATGAGGAGTCGACATATCGCACGGCACTCTCCAGCAGACCCCGGATCTCCTCCGGGCAGGCGGAACCCATCCCGGCGAATCTTTCCAGAACCGTGGCGGTGACAACCGGCGAAGAACTCATCCGGGCGAACCAGCCGAAGCCGCCGTCGGAGTTGTGGCAGGCGGTGATTTTTGCGGCAAGCTCGCTGCGGGATTCCGCACTGAGTCCTGTCGCGCCAGGAATCCTGCCCAGCAGGAAGTCCGCATACAGAACTTCGCTCAGGCTGAGGATATCCTCTCCCTTGGCTTCCAGCCGTGTCGGCACAGCCTCCCGGAGCATATCCAGGATGCTGATTTCCCTAACGGAAGCCTCCGCCCCCGGGAGATTGACAAACTCTCTCCGCAGGCTCTCTATCATAGCTTCGCGGTCCGCGCCCTCAAGCAGAATGGCGGAATGAGCCTCCGTTACAGTCTGCGCCGCAGCGGATACCGGGATGCTGACAAAGACCGCGTCAGAACCCAGAGCCGCGTCTTCCGGGGTGAAGCTGACGAGCAGCCCGAGTTTGGAGATGGACGGAGCGTCAATCCCGCACTCGAAGTCCGCACTTTCTCCCGCATTGATGCTTAGGCGCTTGCTGCCGGAGGCGAGAGCCTCATGGTCGCGGCCCTCGACAGAGCGGCCCTCGACAGAGCGGCCCTCAAAAAAACGGACGGAGACCGTCCCGCTGACATCTGAAGAGCTGCTGTTGGACACGCTTACCCGCGCCACATAGCGGTCACCCGCATAGAGATGCCGCGGCTCCACCACTGCAATCTTGACAGGCAGACTCACCTGCATCTCGCGCCTGAGGGTGGCGTTGCGCATAGACTTGTCGTGGGCGAAAAGCTGCACATAATAAGTCGAGAGCTTGTCCGCGTTGCGGAAACTGAAGCTGACCTCGCCGTTCTCGTCGGAGCGCAGGAACGGCTCCCAGGCTATCGTGTTCGCGAAATTCTCGCGTATATATCCGCCGGTCGCCATATCTTCCTCAGAATTGACCGTGCTTGACAGGGCGACGGCTTCGTCCGCCGCCTCTTCGTCCATAACTGAGGCGGCGGCGATGTTTTTGGTCATATATAAGTGCCGCGAACCATAGGCGGGTACAGGGTGGGATTCGCCGCCGTCAACTCCGCCGCTGACAGAGAAGCGCACATACGGCAGAGGCCTCCAGTCGGGTTCGATGCCGCGCCAGATATTGGAACGCAGCGTCTCGGTGGAGGCGTCGAAAATCGTGGCGGCACATTCGACTCCGGCGGCGGTCCTGATGCTGAAGCTGTAGCCCCTCCCCGGAGCGGTGGTGTCAAGGAAGCGGGTGAAACTCAGCATCAGATCATATCCCGCCTTCGGGGCGGAGAATGAGCGGCTGTAGCGGAAGTCATCCTTGTCCTTGAACCAAAGCACATTGAGCCGGAGTTCGGACGGGTAGTCCGCCTTGCGGGCGAAGCGTACCATCGCAAGCGAACCTTTCTCCCCGCGAATTCCGGAGAGTTTAATCATCTGCCTGTCCAGCAGCACATTGCCGTTACCGTAAAGCTCGGCTACGGCCCACACCGGCCCGCAGCTCGCGCCTATCTGCAGCGAGAGTTCATCCCCGCCGGTCTCTTTGAAGAAACTCCTCACTTCATCGTGGAGCGCTTCCGCTCCGTCCGGCACATACAGGATATTGCTGATATCCGTCTTTTTATATTCTTTGCCGTTGTCGGCTTTGGCGGAACCTCCCACTTCAAGTATATAGAACCCCGCCTGCTTCCCGTCGAGACGGATCTCCACCGTCTCTCCGCCTGCGGCGCTGCCGGAAGCGAGAGTCTCTCCGCCGCGCCTGAGGGTATAGCTGCAGCGGAATGTCGGATGGGGAGTCATCTGCCCTTCGTCCCATTTCGATGAAACTCTGAAGCGGAGCGCCCCGGTGATGATGACATTCCTGCCTTCCGTGCTTTCCTTGAGCCTGAACTTTCCCTTTGCTGCATCTTCAATCCCGGTGCTGAAGTCCAGATTGCCGTAAACGGTCACGGACTTGTGGAATTCCAGAGTTTCCCCGGTGGCGTCGGTGATTTTTACCGTGACGATGTAGCAGGAATAATTCCGGTCAGCGGACTTGAACATAATCTTGAAATCTCCGTTCGCATCGAGTTCCAGAGGACCCTCGTCGCAGATGCTGCCTGACTCCATGACGCTGTAGCTTGCTGTGGCGGAACTCAGGCTGTGTCCGGAATACGATTTGACGTTGCCCCGGACGCTGACCCCGTCCCCGGCGAGGTGGAGTCTGCGGTCCGGAGTCCAGCTTAGGTTGAACGTTGGTGTGACGAATTCGTCCACCAGTACCGACGTGCCGGCGAGGTGTTTTCCGTCGCGGGTGATTTCTATCGAGTAGAGTCCGCCGCGCGAACCCCTGCTCAGCGTGAATTCTCCGGCTGCGGAGCCGAATTCTCCGGTGAGGAGCTCCTGCGTGGCGATTTTCTTCCCTTCTGCGTCGCTGAGTGTGGCGATGAGCCGGATTCCCTCCCCGGCGGCCTCGTATTCGTATGTTCCCGTATAGAGGATGACCTTATAATGTACGGTCTCCTCCGGGTTGAATGCCTTGCGGTCGGTGATAATCTCGCAGTTGACGCTCTCCTTTTTGTCCGGTGACGGTCCGGAGGAAGACATCTCGGACACAGGATGCCTGCGGCTGCTTCTCAAGATTCCGTCCGCCGTCCTGAAGCTCGCCTGGATGCAGTAGCCCCATTTGCCGGAGGACAGCTCGCGCTCGAAAGCGTCCGGTACGGATGTAAATCCGTCTATGCGCAGCCCCTCCGCGCTCGCCACCGCCTTGCCGTCGCGGTCGTATAGCGTCAGACTGCACTGCTCCGCCGGCTCACCGCTGATGTAGTCCGCGACATAGACCCCGAGCCCTCCGGAGTTGCGCCGGCTCGCGACGGAGAGGGAGTATCTGTCGTATTCGAAGTCCGCTGACTCCCTGCCGGAGCGACATTCAATCCGATATGTGCCGTCATCCGGTTTCGGGAGCTCAAGCGAGAGCGTGTCACGCAGGTAGAAGCTCCTGACCGTGTTGTCTAAAGTCTTGTCCATCAGGACGGTATCGCCGCTCTTTAGACGGACTTTCACTCTGTCCAGATTCTGCAGCAGGACCGTGACCTTCCCGTCGGCGGCGTAAGCCCTCAGGGCCTTGGAATTGAGCTTATATGAGATGCCCTCCGCCGTAGTGCAGCAGGCGGCGATGCTCTTCTCGTCCCCGGAATATGAGGCTATTCTCTTTATGAGTCTGCCGCAAGCGGCATCGAGTTTCAGAAAGTCTTCACTCTTGCCGCCGTCCCTGTTGAGGCTGTCGAACCTGTCCTTGAGCAGCTGCTCTTCGGCCAATGCTCCGACCGCATCGTTCCCGTGCCTGTCGGCAAATGCTTTCATCGCCACGGCATCCGACGGTGTGGAGGCATATTCATACAGTGCGTCGAACGGATATCTGTCCCTGAAACGCTCTTCCATCAGGGCCGCCGTCACGGAGTGGTTCCTGTCCCGGGCGAAAAGGCTCCAGAGCGCATAGTCGTAGTCGTTACGCAGCAGCATCCGCAGGGCGAAGCCGAACTCGAAGCCGTCGAGCAGCCTGTCGTCGAGGTAGAATCCTCTATTGTAACTTTTTTCCAGGCGGCCGCGGTGTTCCTTGACATAGCCCAGAAGTTTATTGACATCCTCGTTACGTGTATCGTAATACACGGCCACGGGCTCTCCGAATGCCTTGATTTCCTTGGATTTGACTTGTTCGAGGCTGTCACGGAGCTTCCAGTCGACGGAGGACCGCACCGATACATATTTGCCGCAGGCATCATAGAAATCCCAGGCCAGACGTTTGCGTGAGGCTTCCTTCTTGATTGATTCGAGAATCGAGGCCTGCCGCTCCGGGAGGTCATCTTTCTCCGCCTTGTAGTATTTGGCCCATAGGCCGGTGAGGCTGTGGCCGTATTCATCCGCAGCACTGTAAGACGGGAGCAATGTCATAATCGTCAGAGTTATGACGAGTAATGTCCGTTTCATTTCAAGTGATTGTCGTTATCCAGATGTGAGATGCATTCTGACACCACAAAGTTGCTTCCGCCGACATAGACCAGGCTGCCCCTCACACGGGACGCGTCTTCGATGGCGGCTCTGACCCCCTCCGCCACACTGCCGCAGCACCGGCGGGAGAGGCCATCAGTCAGGGCAAAGAGTTCCTCTGCGGGAAGAGAGCGGCTGATGTCCGGGGCGACGAGATAATACTCCGCCTGCTGCGGCATCAGCGGTCTTATCGAGCGGAAGTCCTTGTCGGCCATCACTCCATATACTATATACAGAGGTCTGCCGCTGCTTTCGAGCTGCGCGAAGTTGATGCGCAGCGCATCCGGATTGTGTCCTATGTCGCAGATGGTCTCGGGCTTGTCGAGAATCTTCTCCCAGCGTCCCCGGAAGCCGGTGATGCGGCCGCTGTGCCTCAACGCTTCAGTGTCGGGCCTGACGCCGAGGAGTTCCAGCGCGGCGAGGACGGTATGGAGGTTCTCCCGCTGATACGGGCCTTCAAGGTCGAGGCTGAAATCCGGCTCGTCGAAGTCGTCCGCGAAAAACAGCGGGCAGTGCACTTCCGCCGCCTTCCGCTCGAAGACGGGGGCCGTTTCAGGGTCGCGGCTTGCCACAAGCGCCGGAACTCCGCTCTTGAATATGCCCGCCTTCTCGAAAGCGATTTTCCCGCGGGTGTCGCCGAGCATCCCGCAGTGGTCGAGGCCTATGCTCGTGATGATGCTGAGTTCCGGAGTGACGACATTGGTGCTGTCCAGCCGTCCGCCGAGGCCGGTTTCTATCACTGCCGCATCCACCTTCTGCGCGGCGAACCAGCTGAAAGCCATCCCCGTGGTTATTTCGAAGAATGACAGCCCGTCGAGGGCGGCGCCGTGCAGGAAGTCCCATACATATTCCTCGCTCACCATAGTCTGGCCTCCGCCGGAGACAATCTTCATCCTTTCCCGGAAATCGACAAGGTGCGGGGAAGTATAGAGTCCGACTTTCAATCCGTCCGCCGCGAGTGCGGCGGCGAGCATCGAACTCACCGAACCCTTGCCGTTGGTCCCGGCTATGTGTATGGCCCTGAATTTCTTCCACGGCTCGCCGAGAGCCTTGTCGAAGCGCAGCATCCCTTCCAGCCCGGGCTTGTAGGCCCCGGCTGCGAACCCCACCTTCTGGACAGACGGATGTCTCTCGAACAGGGAGGCTATGAGCTCATCGTAATGTTTCTTATTAAATTCCATAATTTGCAACGGAAGCCAAATTTAGTTATTTTTGTCATCGGCAGAAAACAGATTTGGAAAACAATGTCGGAAAAGACATCAGCACTGTACTCGCAATATGTCATCGACGGCATCCGGCAGGAATTCTCTCCCGCCCGCCTGCTTCAGACGGTGACGGACAGGATGGCGGCTCCGTCCGGGCGGGAAGCGGGCCGTATCGTGGACGAGACCGTCGATTCCCCCGCAAGAGACTTCGATATGGACTCGGCCGACATCGCCGGGGGACTGGTTTCCGTGCTGTCCGCCGTCCGCCGTCCGCCGCTCGCCTATCCCGACTCCTACACCCGCTTCCGTATGGCATCCGCCCTTGAAGACGCGCTGTGGAAGAAGGGCCGTTTCCGTCTCGGCGACCTGAAGCTTGCCGCCTCGTGGCGGTGGAACGGGAGCAGGGTCGGCGCCATGGCCGCGTTCTATGAGTCCGTAAGGAACGCCGCCGAGTATATCGACGCGCTCGGGCTGCGTTTCTCAGATGTCAGCTGTACTCATACGTCTTCGGACGGGGAAGTCCGCTTCAAAGCCGTCGTGGAGCATCCGGAGGTGGATGACGAAATCTTTGTCCGCGAGCCGTTCCGCACGGCCGATCCGCATATCTCTTCCGTCAGAGCCTGCCCGCAGACTCTCGTGCCGGACCCGCAGAGCTGGGTCATCTATATACCCTTCGACACGGCCGATTTCCGTCTCGGCGGTTCCCTCTTCGCTCAGGAGGAGGGCATAGGCGGCGCGCAGGTGCAGATAAACGACCCCGACTGCTTCATCGACTGCTTCGAGGTGGTGCGCGAGTTCGTGGAGGACTCTCTGCCGCTCTGCGGAGCCACCGTCGAGGAGGGCGGTATGATGAAGACGCTCAGCCGTATGGCCGGAGGAGTCTGCGGCATCGAAGCCGACATCTCCTCCGTACTGCATTCATATCAGGAGAAGCACGCGCTCAGGGTGCTGTTCGCCGAAGTTCCCGGGGTCATCATACAGATACGGGATTCGGATTTTGACTATCTCGATGCCGAACTGCTCCTGCAGGATGTGGCATATTTCCCGCTGGGACATCCCGACACCTCATTCTCCGGGGTGCGGGTGAAGGCTTCGGCCAAGTCCGGTATACAGACAATATTGGAATCCCTGATCCGCAACGCGGAAGGGGAGGACTAAGAACCATTTCAAAACAGCTTCTAAATACCTGAAAGCTATGGGCAAGCCAAAAATCTTCGTCCTTGACACCAATGTCATTCTGCACGACTACCGTGCGATACGGCGGTTTCAGGACAACAATATCGTCATCCCCGTCGCGGTGATAGAGGAACTCGACAAATTCAAGAAGGGCAACGACGCCCTCGCCTTCAATGCAAGGGGCTTTATGAGGGAGATTGACCGCATCTCGGAGGGCCGGAAGTTCGGCCGGGACGGCCTGCCTATTGGGAAGGGGCTCGGTTTTGTCAAGATAGAGCCGAACCGTCCGTTCTCCGGAGAATTCGCGCAGATGTTCGTGGACGATATTCCGGACCACCGTATCCTCGCCACGGCGATGTGGGTGAGGGACAACAATCCGGGAGTCTTCGT
>CAVGPE010000026.1:4483-10016 GCA_963631065.1 Ruminococcus bicirculans (ex Wegman et al. 2014) | reverse complement strand
CTTTCCCTTCCGTCGGACCTTATGCAGACGCTCTGCTACGGGCCGCAGACTTCAATCCCGAGAGCTGCGGTGACCAAGACGAGGCCTGCGGCCAACAGGCTGTATAAATTCCGCTGGGAATCCGGCGCGGAGGGGACGAGCTGCGCGAGGTACGACGCCGATTCCGACAGGATGGTGCTGATAAAGACGAGGACGGCATACGGCATACGCCCCCGCAATGAAGAGCAGATGATGGCGATGGACGCGCTGCTTGACCCGAAGATGGAGCTGGTGTCCCTGACCGGAGGGGCCGGTACGGGCAAGACGCTTCTCGCTCTGGCCGCCGCTCTGGAGCAGGAGAAGGATTACGAGCAGATAGTCCTTTCCAGACCGGCGGTAGTGCTGGGCAATCAGGAACTCGGCTTCCTCCCGGGAGACCGGAAGGCCAAGATGAGTCCGTTCCTCCAGCCGCTGATGGACAACCTCAACGTCATCAAGTCACAGTTCCGCCCGAGTTCCAAAGAAGCGCTCCGGATTGAGAATATGCTCTCGCAGGAGAAACTGCTCATCGAGCCTCTGGCATATATAAGGGGCAGGAGTCTCGGACGCTGTTACTTCATCATCGACGAGGCCCAGAATCTCACCCCTCACGAGATGAAGACCATCATCACCAGGGCCGGGGAGGGGACCAAGATGGTGTTTACGGGCGACATCTTCCAGATAGACCAGCCGTATCTGGACAGGTGGTCCAACGGTCTGACCCATCTCGGCGAGAAGATGGCCGGGCAGAAGCTCTTCCAGCACGTGTTCCTGAGGAAGGGGGAGAGGAGCGCCCTGTCCGAACTTGCCGCGAGGCTGCTGTAGGAAGCCGGATTTGTAGGAATGGCGAAGAATTCCTACATTTGCAGGATATAACCGAAATATCTAACAATACACCGAATAATATGTTTGAAACGAAGAAGAGAGTCTATTGCTTCGGCGGCAAGACAGCCGAAGGCGACGGCTCTATGCGCGAGCTCCTCGGAGGAAAGGGAGCCAATCTGGCCGAGATGAGCAGGCTCGGGATGCCGGTTCCGGCAGGATTTACAATCACGACAGAATGCTGCGCCGAATATTATGAGCTTGGCGGCGGCTATACTGAAGACCTCAAGATGGAGGTCAAGGCCGCGCTCAATGCGACCGAGAAGCTTATGGGCAAGAAGTTCGGCGACCCGAACGACCCGCTTCTCGTGAGCTGCCGCTCCGGTGCGAGAAGTTCGATGCCGGGAATGATGGATACCATCCTCAATATCGGACTCTGCTCCGAGACGCTTCCGGGTATGATAGCCAAGACGGGCAATCCGCGTTTCGTCTATGATGCATACAGGCGTCTGATTATGATGTATTCGGATGTCGTGATGGAGAAGGCCGAGGGCATCGAACCTGCCGACGGGCAGGGTATCCGCCAGCAGCTCGACAGGATGATGTCCGAACTCAAGGAGAAGAAGGGCTATGCGTCCGACACCGAAATAAGCGCCGATGAACTCAAGGACCTCTGCGAGAAATTCAAGCTCAAGGTCAAGGAAGTGCTCGGCGTGGAATTCCCTGACACCGCCAAGGCCCAGCTCTGGGGTTCCATCGGAGGTGTGTTCAAATCCTGGAACGGCAAGAGGGCCATCGCCTACCGCCGCATCGAGAAGATTCCTGATGATTGGGGCACCGCCGTCAACGTGCAGTCTATGGTGTTCGGAAACATGGGCGAGACTTCCGCCACGGGCGTGGCCTTCTCGCGCAACCCGGCATCCGGAGACAACAAGTTCTACGGAGAATGGCTTGTCAACGCCCAGGGCGAGGATGTAGTGGCCGGTATCCGTACTCCTAACCCGCTCAACGAGGCCACCAAGAACGAGCATAACAAGAAACTCCCTTCCCTTGAGAAGGCGATGCCTGAGGTGTACGCCGAACTCGACGATATCCGCAAGAAGCTTGAGGCCCATTTCCACGATATGCAGGACATAGAATTCACCATTCAGGAGGGCAAGCTGTGGATGCTCCAGTGCCGTATAGGCAAGCGTACCGGACTCGCCGCCCTGCAGATGGCGATGGATATGCTGTCCGAGGGTATGATTGACGAGAAGACCGCCGTGATGAGGGTTTCCCCTTCACAGCTCGACGAGATTCTTCATCCTGTACTCAATGCGGCTTCCGAGAAGGCTGCGAAGATGGTGGCGCAGGGACTTCCTGCATCTCCGGGAGGGGCCGTAGGTACGCTCGTGTTCTCTTCCGAGGCGGCTATGGCCGCCGCTGAGGCCGGCAAGAAGGTGATTCTTGTCCGCGAGGAGACTTCCCCTGAGGATATTCAGGGCATGAGGGCTTCCGCCGGCATACTCACCGCCCGCGGAGGTATGACCTCCCACGCCGCGCTCGTCGCCAGAGGCTGGGGCAAGTGCTGTATAGTGGGATGCGAGTCTATGGTCATCGACCTTGAGAAGAAGACCGTGAAGTTCAGCTCCGACCCTAAGGTATATAAGGAAGGCGACTGGTTCTCGCTCAACGGTTCCAAGGGGGCCGTATATGCCTCCAAGGTGGAGACTATGGACGCGAGCGAGAATCCTCTCTTCAAACAGTTTATGAGCATCGTCGACAAATATCGCCGTCTCGGCGTGCGGGCCAATGCCGACACTCCGGAGGATGCCCAGAAGGCTCTCCAGTTCGGAGCCGAGGGCATAGGACTCTTCCGTATCGAACATATGTTCTACGGCAAGAACTCCGAAGTCCCTCTCGCCAAGCTGCGCAAGATGATACTCTGCAACACCGACGAGGAGCGCAAGGAGGCTCTCGCCGAGCTGGAGCCGTTCATCAAGGCTTCGGTCAAGAGCACTCTCCGCGTGATGGACGGCAAGCCGGTCGTATTCCGCCTGCTCGATCCGCCTCTCCACGAGTTCATCCCGAAGACCGAGGAGAAGGAAGAGGAAGTCGCCAGGGAACTCGGCATCACCGTTTCCGAGGTCATCAAGAGAGGGGAGAGCCTGCACGAGGTCAATCCTATGATGGGTCTGCGCGGAGTGCGTCTGCACGTGACTTATCCGCTCATCGCCGAGACCCAGTACAGGGCCATCTTCACAGCCGTGGCCGAACTCCAGAAGGAGGGCTATCATCCGCAGCCGGAGATAATGATTCCTGTGACGGTGTCCGCCCGCGAGCTCAGCTTCCAGAAGGCCATCTGCGACCGCATCAAGGCCGAGGTGGAGGCTCACACGGAGCAGACGATCACATACCATTTCGGAACCATGATCGAGATTCCGCGCGCCGCGCTGACCGGCGAGAGGATGGCGCGTGCCGCAGAGTTCTTCTCGTTCGGCACCAACGACCTCACCCAGATGACTCTCGGATTCTCCCGTGACGATGTGGGCACCTTTATGGGCAACTATCTCGGACACAAGATACTCGATGCCGATCCGTTCCAGACCATCGACACCAAGGGAGTCGGCAAGCTCGTGGAGTACGGCGTGCAGTCGGGACGCGCAAGACGCGCCGACCTCAAGTGCGGAGTCTGCGGCGAACACGGCGGCGACCCGGATTCCATCAAGTTCTTCAGCAAGATAGGCATCGACTATGTGAGCTGCTCTCCGTTCCGCGTGCCTATCGCGCGGCTCGCATCAGCCCAGGCTGCCATCGAGCAGAGCATCTGACCCTGATTCGCCTTAAAAAAAAGAAGCCGGTTGGATTTTCCAGCCGGCTTCTTTTTTGTCCACAGAGGCGTGCCTAATCGTCCTTCATCGCTGAGGCGAGCAGCCTCTCCAGGTCCTTCTTCAGCAGCTTGCCGTCTATGGAGATGAACGTGCATTCATCGTCTTCGGTGGCAATCATAACGAAACTGGTGATGGTGTCTCCTGATGATATGACATATATCCGGAACTCCTCGCCGTCCTCCCTTGCTTCCATCAGGAGTTCGTATCTGCCGTCCTTCACCATCTTGTCCGCATCTTCCGCGAGAGATTTGTTTATCTTCGGGTTTTCACTGGATATCAGGTACATGCCGGTCAGTTCCTTGACGATGGGACTCAGGTTGACATCCTCTTCCGGCATGTCAATGTCGGGAAGCCGCCCTATGAGCTTGAACATAGCGGGCGAGATATATACCGCGCTGACATTTTTCTTGTCGGAGTATTTGTTGTAGATTGTCTTTCCGTCCTGTGCGAAGGCTGCCGCCCCGAGCAGGGAAAGTAAAATTGTGATAAAAGCTATCTTTTTCATAATTGATATTTATTTTTCGTCTGACTTATACGGCATTTCTAATGCCCTGCTGATTTCGGGCAGGATGGCGTCCGCCAGCTCCCTGCTCCTGTTCATCTTGTCCGATATGAGGCCGAAGGCCTTTTCGAGTTCGGCGTACGCCTCCTGCGGATTGTCGAATGTGTCGGAAGGGGTCGCGTTGAGGTTTCTGTAGTTGAGTCCCACCGTCACTGCGGCGAGTACGGCTATGGCTGCCGGAGCAATCGCGAACTTCCACATCCTTTTCTTCGGAGCGCAGGCGGCGAGGGAGGCGGCTGTCAGGGCGTCTTCGATTTTCCCTTCCAACCCGTCCGGAATCTTCACTTCGCTGCCGGAGGCTATCCTTTCAAGTTCTTCCGCCCCGAGTCTTTCGATTTCTTCTATCCGTTTCATATCAGTTGAGAGATGTTTTGATTTTTCTCCTTGCATTGCTGAGCAGTACTCTCAAGTTGAGGTAGCTCAGTCCCGTGCGTTCCTGTATCTCCTTGTAGTCCAGTCCGTCGAATACCCTCATTCTCAGTACTGTGCGCTCTTTCTCCGGGAGGCGGGAAATCCGTCCGAGTATCGCCTCCACCTGCTGCCTGCCGTCGAGCCTTTCGTCCTGCGGGGTTTCGTCCGAGACTGCCTGAGGCAGATTGTCGGTCCTTTCGGGCTTGGCTTTGCGCAGGCGGTCGATGCAGATGTTGCGCATAAGGCTGATACAGTACGGCTTGGGATTCCTTACGCTGTCGAGGGCGTCTCCGCTGCTCCAGAGCTTCAGATACAAATCCTGTACGGCATCTTCCGCGTCCTGACCGGACTCGAGGATGTAGTATGCGAGCCTGTACATATCGTCCCTGAGGGGGAGATAGTCCCTCCTGAATGCTTCAGCCGTCATTTTTCCGCTTCGATCAGCTTCCCTATGTCCTCCATCCTGATTGTGCCGAACACGCACACCAGCGAGCCGTCGTCCGGGGAGAACAGCACGAGATCCCTGACCTCCCTGCCGTCCTTGTCGGTGCAGCCGTAGATATACAGGCTTTCTCCGTCGTCTTTCGCCGTCATCAGGAGCTCCACGCCTTCCAGCAGCTTGCAGAGCCGTGCGTTGAACTTGTGTCTGACTTCGAAGCTGCAGTCCTCGTAATCCGCAATCGTGATGCCTTTGACCGACTTCATAACCGCAAGAGCCAGGCGCGCCTCCTCCCGGTCTTCCTTGTCCTCCGTCCGCGCCTCGAGTGCGACGGCTTTTTTCAGAAGGCCCGTGGTGAACTTCCCGAGGGAGATGCCCTCGAATTCGTCATAATGCCTGAACTCGCTCACG
>CAVGPE010000026.1:0-4473 GCA_963631065.1 Ruminococcus bicirculans (ex Wegman et al. 2014) | reverse complement strand
GACGATGACCGTTAACAATAAAACTTTCTTATACATAACTTCAATGCTTTTTTTCGACGCGTCACATAATAGACGGAATGCTCCCGGAAATGTTAAGAAAAATCGGCGGATTCGCCGCAAAAGGGGAAATCCGCCGACTTCGGGAACCGTTCCTATATGGAATTGCTAATATTTGTTGAGCGGCATTCCGGCCGTCATCTGGTTGACTTGCCGTCTGATGCCGTCAAGGAATTTCCCGTGCGCATCAAGAGCGGCGCGCTGTGCCGGGGTTGGCGTCTCGCCCTTCTTGAGGGTGAGCGCGGCGATGTTCTCCGCGCAGGATGTCAGCACATCGTCGATCAGAGCGACTATCTCCACCATATCCTTCTCCCCGAATCCCCTTGAAGTGATGGCGGGAGTGCCGACGCGGATGCCGGAAGTCTGGAACGGCGAACGGGTGTCGAAAGGCACCATATTCTTATTGACCGTGATGGCCGCCCTTTCGAGCTGGGTTTCGGCCACGCGTCCGCTGACCTCCTCGAACTTGCCCCTGAGGTCCACGAGCATCAGGTGGTTGTCCGTGCCTCCGCTGACTATTTTATACCCGCGCCTGAGGAACTCGTCGCACATCGCCTTCGCATTGGCGATGACCTGCGCCTGATATTCCTTGAACTCCGGCTGCTGCGCTTCGAAGAACGCCACCGCCTTGGCCGCTATGATATGCTCCAGCGGGCCTCCCTGCACTCCGGGGAACACCGAGGAGTCGAGTATCTGGCTCATCTTCTTCACCGCGCCTTTCGGGGTCGTCCTTCCCTGAGGGTCGTCGAAGTCCCTGCCCATAAGAATCACGCCTCCGCGCGGGCCGCGCAGCGTCTTGTGTGTGGTGGAAGTCACGATGTGCGCGTATTCTACCGGGTTTTTCAGCAGTCCCGCCGCAATCAGCCCGGCGGTGTGCGCCATATCCACCCACAATATCGCTCCGACCTTGTCCGCAATCTCCCTCATCCTCCCGTAGTCCCACTCTCTGGAGTACGCCGATGCGCCGCCGATGATGAGTTTCGGCCTGCATTCGAGGGCTATGCTCTCCATCTTGTCGTAGTCGACCGTTCCGGTCTCCGGGTCGAGTCCGTAAGGCACCGCGTGATAGAGTATGCCGGAGGCGTTGACCGGGGAGCCGTGGGTCAGATGCCCGCCCTGGCTGAGGTCGAGTCCCATAAAAGTGTCTCCCGGATGGAGTATGGCCATAGTCACGGCCATATTCGCCTGCGCTCCCGAGTGCGGCTGCACATTGGCCCATTCCGCGTTGTAGAGGGCCTTCAGCCTGTCAATCGCGAGCTGCTCGATCTGGTCGACAACTTCGCATCCTCCGTAATAGCGCTTGCCCGGATAGCCTTCCGCATATTTATTGGTGCAGATGGAACCCATAGCTTTCAGAACCTCATCGGTGACGTAATTTTCGGAAGCGATGAGTTCAAGCCCGGACTCCTGCCTCTCCTTTTCCCTTTTGATAAGGTCGATTGTTTGGATATCCTGTTTCATAATCGGTGTTTCAATGGGAACAAAGGTAATGAAATTTCAGTACCTTTGCGCCGTGCCGGACAGAAAACTCAAAAATATCGAACTGGGCCGCGTCAGGCCGGAGGAATATCGTCTTCTGCCGCCTTCGGGGCTGGTGGTCGTGCTGGACAATGTCCGCAGCGCCCACAATGTCGGCAGCGCTTTCCGCAGCGCGGACGCGTTCAAGGCGGACAGGATGTGCCTCTGCGGCATCTGTGCCTGTCCTCCCTCCGCCGAAATCCACAAATCCGCCCTCGGCGCGGAGAACAGTCTCCCCTGGGAGCATTTCGATGACACTATGGATGCGGTCCGCGCCCTGAAGAGAGAGGGGTACACAGTCATAAGCGTCGAGCAGACGGAGCGGGCCGTTTCCCTGCAGGATTTCCGTCCCGGACGGGGCGGACGCTTCGCCCTGGTCTTTGGCAACGAGGTCGACGGCGTGCGTCAGGATGTCGTCGACGCATCGGATCTTGCGCTGGAGATTCCTCAGTTCGGCTCCAAACATTCACTCAACGTATCGGTGTCCGTAGGGATTGTGCTGTGGCAGTTGCGACAAATTGTCAGTGGCACGGACATTGCGTAAAGGGAGCATTGCCCGGTGTATCCGGGTACGAACGAAAAATTATTAAAACAATAACAATTATGATCAAACCATTAGCAGACAGAGTCCTGATCGAGCCTAAGGAGGCCGAGACAAAGACGGCGGCAGGTATCTACATCCCGGATACCGCGAAAGAGAAACCACAGCAGGGTACGGTAATCGCTGCCGGTCCGGGGAAAAAGGATGAACCGATGGAAGTCAAGGCCGGGGATCAGGTCATATACGGCAAGTATGCCGGCACGGAGGTCACCTTCGAGGAGAAGAAGTACCTCATAGTAAAGCAGTCCGATATTCTGGCTGTTCTGTAGTCTTCTAAAAAACTGAATGAATTATGGCAAAGGAAATAAAATTTGACGTTGATGTCCGCTCAAAGATGAAGGTCGGTGCGGACTCTCTTGCGAATGCAGTTAAGGTCACTCTCGGTCCGAAAGGGCGCAATGTAGTGATTGATAAGAAATTCGGCGCTCCTCAGATTACCAAGGACGGTGTCACCGTAGCCAAGGAAGTGGAACTTGAGGACCGTTTCGAGAATATGGGCGCGCAGATGGTCAAGGAGGTCGCTTCCAAGACCAACGAGCAGGCCGGTGACGGCACCACCACCGCCACGGTTCTCGCGCAGGCCATCATTAATGTAGGTATCAAGAATGTCACCGCCGGCGCGAACCCTATGGATCTCAAGCGCGGTATCGACAAGGCCGTCTCCGCCGTTGTGGACAACCTCAAGAAGCAGAGCCAGAAGGTCGGTTCCGACTACTCAAAGATTGAGCAGGTCGGCACCGTGTCGGCCAACAACGACACGCACATCGGCAAGCTTATCGCTGACGCGATGTCAAAGGTCGGCAAGGACGGCGTAATCACCGTTGAGGAGGCCAAGGGTACGGAGACCGAAGTCAAGGTTGTGGAAGGTATGCAGTTCGACCGCGGATATATCTCCCCTTACTTTATGACCAACTCCGACAAGATGGAGGCGGATCTCAGCAATCCTGCAATCCTCATCTGCGACAAGAAGATTTCTTCGATGAAGGATCTCCTTCCTATACTTGAGCCGATTGCCCGTGAAGGCAGGGAACTGCTCATAATCGCCGAGGATGTCGATGGGGAGGCTCTCACCACCCTCGTTGTCAACAAGCTCCGCGGCACGCTCAAGATTGCCGCCGTCAAGGCTCCGGGCTTCGGCGACCGCCGCAAGGAGATGCTTCAGGACATAGCCACCCTCACCGGCGCCGTAGTGGTGTCGGAGGAAAGGGGCTTCACTCTTGAGAACGCCACCCCTGACATGCTCGGAAAGGCCGAGAAGGTGACCATCACCAAGGAGAATACCACCATCGTGGGCGGCGCCGGTTCCAAGGAGGCCATCAACGAACGCGTGGAGTCCATCCGCAAGCAGATTGAGACAAGCACGTCCGAATACGACAAGGAGAAGCTCAAGGAGCGTCTCGGCAAACTCTCCGGCGGAGTGGCCGTACTCTATGTGGGTGCGACGACAGAGGTCGAGATGAAGGAGAAGAAAGACCGCGTGGAGGATGCGCTCAACGCCACACGCGCAGCCGTGGAGGAAGGCTATCTTCCTGGCGGCGGAGTGTCCTACATCCGTGCAGCCGAGGCTTTGGCCGGTCTTAAGGGCGAGAATGACGACGAGACCACCGGAGTCCATATAGTTGCGAAGGCCATCGAGGAGCCGCTCCGTCAGATTGCGGCGAACGCAGGCGTGGACGGTGCGGTCATCATCCAGAAGATAAGGGAAGGCAAGGGCGATTTCGGCTACAACGCCCGCACCGGCGAGTATGTCAAGATGTACGAGGCCGGAGTGATTGACCCTACCAAGGTCGCCCGTGTGGCTCTTGAGAACGCGGCTTCAGTGGCCGGTATGTTCCTGACCACCGAGTGCGGCATCGTAGACATCCCTGAGCCGGCTGCCGCCGCTCCTGCTATGCCTGCAGGCGGAATGATGTAACAGTCTGCGACTTAAGATACGCAGCCCCGGGCGCTGAAGTGCCGCATTATGGTACTGACGGTGTCCGGGGCTGTTTTTTTGTCATTTTTTTGCGAAAAAATTTGCGGATTAAGAAAAAGTGGCTACCTTTGCATCCCCTTTCGGAAACGGGATGGGAAAGCAAAAGTTCTCTTGAAATAAAATCTTAAAATTTTTGCGAAAAAATTTGCGGATTAAGAAAAAGTGACTACCTTTGCAATCCCAAACGAAAGCGAGGGGTTGGCCATCAGCCGGAAGGCTGGTTTTTTTAGCGCCAAATTTGAAAGTTCATTGAAAAGACTGATTGGAAAGTACAAGCAAGTACCGAGAAACAATAGAATCGAGAGCGTTGATTTCTTTAGTC
>CAVGPE010000025.1:2447-10319 GCA_963631065.1 Ruminococcus bicirculans (ex Wegman et al. 2014) | reverse complement strand
TATGCTCCGGCCCTGATTGAAGGGGAGTTTTCGGTGTACAGTTTTGTGGAAGATATAGAAAAGGGCGACGTGGAGGGCTTTATGAACCGCTTCACGGCCTTCCTCTCCGGCAACGACTACGAGATACAGGGAGATCTGGAGCTGTACTTCCAGAACACGATGTCGATAATGCTGAAGATGATGGGCCTCTATGTGAAGACGGAGTACCACACCTCCCGCGGGAGGATAGACATAGTGTTCGACACGGCGGATTATGTCTATGTCATCGAGCTCAAGCGGGACCTCGACCCACAGGCGGCTCTCTCTCAGATAGAGGAGAAGGGCTACGACAAGCCGTTTCTCGCGAGCGGGAAGCAGATAATCAGGCTCGGCATCAACTTCTCCTCCGAGACGCACACCGTTGACGGCTGGGCGAGGGGGTAAACGGCCAAGGCTGTCCGTCCTTGAATCACCCCACATACATCCGGTCGTCGGAGAATGAGAAGAAGCTGTCGTCGCAGACGATTACGTGGTCGAGAAGGTCGATGGCGCAGGCTTCGGCGGCTTTGTGCAGGGAGTCCGTCTGCGTGACGTCGGCATTGCTCGGATGCGGGTTGCCGCTGGGGTGGTTGTGCACCAGAATAATGCCGGACGCGTTACGGTCCAGCGCGAAGCGCACCACCTGCCGCACATCTATCACCGTCGACCTTCCGCCGCCGCTCGTAACCTTCATCCTGGAAATCAGATAGCTGCTGTCATTGAGCAGCAGTATCCAGCACTCCTCGTGCCTGAGTCCCTTGAGAGAGGGAATCATAATTTCGAACACCGCCCGCGCCGTGACGACGGGCTTCTTGACGACGCACGACCCCTCCGACAGGAAGCGCTTCCCCAGTTCAAACGCCGCAAGCACTGACGCGGCCTTCGCGAAGCCTATCCCCGGCACGGAACGCAGCCGCTCCGCAGGCAGGTTGAAAAGTTCGCTCAGATGTCCGTCAGTCATATTCAGCAGGCGCTGCGAGAGTTCCAGCGCACTTTCGTTGCGGCGGCCGTTACGCAGCAGCACGGCCAGAAGTTCTCCGTCACTAAGGCTCGACGCTCCACGGAGCATCATCTTCTCGCGAGGCCTTTCGCTCTCGCACAAATCTTTCATCTTCATAGTTATAAGTATAAGAAGCTATTTTGCAAACTTAAGCAATAAAATTTCCTCCGGCAAGACCTCCGCAGGCTTCCGGGGAAGAATTCCGTTTCAGGCACGGAATTTGTACGAAAATACGAAATTATTCGAAAGTTCTAAAAAAATGACAGGAGACATCAGAGAATCCATAATCGCCGCAGGAGCGGAAGCGTTCGCGGAATATGGCTACGACAAGACAACGGTGGAGGACATAGCCCATCTCGCACACAAGGCCAAGACCTCCGTCTATTATTACTTCAAAGGCAAGTCCGAGATTTTCGACGCGGTGATAAGAGACGAATTTGACCGAATCCGGCATCTTCTTGAAGCTTACCGCAAAATGCCGGAAAAGGGCCATCCGGAACACCTCCGCAACTATCTCAAAAAGAGGATGGAAGTCCTCACGGGCTCCGCCCTGCTCCGGAAATTCGCGCCGATGCAGTACAGCGACAGCTGCGGCGAGCCGGGGAAGTCAGTCTTCAGCGCACGAGGGGAGTTCGACACCTGGGAGATGGAGTTTTTCAACTCCGTCTGCTCCTACGGGCTGAGGGAAGGGATACTCAATCCGGCGGTCAAGCCGGACACCTTCGCCGATATGCTTGAGATGCTCCTGAAGGGAGTGGAGGTGCAGTTTCTCGTATCAAGGAACAAGGAGGCCTCCCGCGCGACATTCAACGAAATGGTCAATTTCCTTATAAGATGCAATGGATAATATGAAAAAGACACTTTTTGCGGCGGCTCTGCTGTCCGCCGCAGCACTTCTGAGCGGATGCGACGGCAGGGAGTTCAAGAAATACGAATCGGCCGGCCGGGAGAGAATCACCGTATATGTGCAGGAATTCCGGCCCGCCGGCGGCACTGTCGGAGTCGGCTATGTGGGTACGGTGAGGCCGGAAAAATCCGCGCTTCTCTCCACAAAGCACGCGGGGACCGTGGTCAGCGTCGATGTGAAGAAGGGGGACAAGGTGCAGAAGGGACAGACTGTGGCGACAATCGAGTCGCAGAATGTCAGAAGCGCATACGAAATGGCACACGCATCTCTCGACCAGGCGGAAGACGCATACCGCAGAGCGGAGCAGGTACACAGCACAGGCAGCATAGCCGACGTGAAGATGGTGGAGGCGACCACAAAGCTCAATCAGGCGAGGGCCGCCGCAGCATCTGCGGACAAGGCTCTGGACGACTGCACTATCAAAGCCCCGTTCGACGGCTATATAGATGAGGTGATGACAAGCGCCGGAGTCGCGCTCGATGTCTTCGGCGCGGTAGCCGTAATCGTGGACATATCAACCCCGGAAGTGCATTTCTCCATCCCGGAAAACGAAATCAGCGGCATCGCACCGGGACAGGAGGTCAGAGTGGACATAGGCGCTCTCGGGCTGGAGGGCCTGCCGGGCAGGATTGTCTCCAAAGGGGTGACGGCCTCTCCCCTCTCGCACAGCTACGAATGTGTGGCGCTGCTCGATTCCGCCCCGCAGGGGCTGATGCCGGGGATGGTCTGCAAGCTGAAGATGAATTCTCCGGAATCCGCCGGGACGGTCGTGCCGGCATCCGTGCTGCGGACCGGAGAGAACGGGCGTTATCTCTGGGTCGTCCGGGACGGGACGGTGTATCGCCGTGATGTCAGGACGGGAGGATTCGCCGGCAAGGGAGTACTGATACTCGACGGACTCGGCGAGGGGGACACAGTCATCGTGAAAGGCTGCCAGAAAGTGTCCTCCGGAATGAAGGTCAGAACTGAAATCCTGAAATGATGAAACCGGACTCACACATAAAAGCGGAGAGCAGCTCTCTGATAAAGTGGACGGTACACAACAAGCATATCGTCTATCTGATACTATTTGTCCTGATAGCCCTGGGAATCTACGGCATCAGGAATATGAACAAGGACGAATTCCCGACCTTCGAACTCACACAGGGACTCGTGGCGGCGGTCTATCCCGGAGCCTCCTCCCAGCAGGTGGAGGAGCAGGTGGCGCAGCCTCTCGAAGAGCTGCTGTTCACGATGAAGGAAGTTAACAGGAAGAACCTCCAAGCAGTGTCCAGGGACGGAATCTGCTACATATATGTGGACCTGACCTCCCCGATCAAGAAGAAGGACGAGGTATGGTCCAAGATACGGCTCCGCCTCAATGAAGCCAAGTCCACCCTCCCTCCGGGGGTACTGGCCCTTATGGTGCTGGACGACTTCTCCGCAGTGTCCTCCACTCTTATCGCGCTCGAATCCTCCGACAAGGGATACGGCGAGATGAAGGAGTATGCGGAAGACCTCTCAGGGAGGCTGCGCAAAATCCCGGAACTCGCCGCCGTCAAGCTCTACGGTGACAGGAGCGAAGAGATTGCCGTGAGCGTGGACCTTGAGAAGCTTTCAGCCTACGGAATCAATCCGGCGTCGCTTACTCTGGGATATCAGACATCCTCTATCAATCTGCCGAGCGGCAGCTTCGAGACAGACTACGCCAACTCCCCCATCCACATCGGCTCCCTCGTGGGGAGCGAACAGGAGATCGCGGACAGGATAGTCTATAGCGACCCCGCCGGCAACATCATACGCCTCAAGGATATAGCCACGGTGGAACGGCGCAGCGAAAAGCCGTCCTCCATCGTAAACTACAACGGCGGCTCCGCCCTGATACTCTCGGTGGAGATGCGTCCCGACAATAATATAGTCGCCTTCGGCAATGATATCGACAGGGTGATAGCGGAGTTTGAAAGCACACTTCCGGACAGCGTCAGCCTGTCCCGCATCACGGACCAGCCGAAGGTCGTCGCGACCTCGGTATATTCCTTCCTCCGCGACCTGATAATCTCGATGCTGGTAGTGATATTCGTGATGCTGATGCTCTTCCCGCTCCGCTCCGCGCTCATCGCGAGTTCCGGAGTCCCGGTCTGCACGGCCGTCGCCCTCGCCATAATGTACCTCGTGGGGATTGACCTCAACACCGTGACCCTCGCCGCGCTGATTGTCGTTCTCGGTATGATAGTGGACGACTCCATCATCACGATGGACGGATATATGGGCCACCTCGGCGAAGGGATGTCCAGGCTGGACGCGGCTATGACCAGCTCGCGGGAGCTGATTCCGCCGATGTTTATGGCCACCACGGCCATCAGCGTGATGTTCTTCCCTATGATCGGACTCATCTCCGGATATCTGGGCGACTTCGTGCAGCTCTTCCCCTGGGTGATTGCGACGGCGCTGATGACCTCTCTCGCATACGCCGTCTTCGTCGTGCCTTCGCTGGAGGTGCGCTTCATCAGGACTGCGCGTCCGAGCAGCGACAATTTCCTCTCCAGAGGGCAGAACGCATTCTTCAACTGGCTGCAGAACAGCTACAACAAGGCACAGGACTTCTGCTTCCGCTTCCCGAAATCCACAATCATCGCGGGCGTCGCGGCGGTGGGACTCGGCCTTCTGATGTTCAGCAGGCTAACGATACAGATGATGCCTATGGCCGACAGGGACTTTTTCGCCGTGGAGGTGACACTCGACAGCAACTCAGGACTCGAAGACACGAGGGCGGTGACGGATTCCCTGCAGAAGATGATGCTGCAGGACGGGAGGGTTAAGTCGGTGACGGCTTTCATCGGCAGCAGCGCACCGCGTTTCGCGGCCACATACGCCCCGTCGCTCCCGTCCCCTAACTACGCCCAGCTCATCGTGAACACCCGTTCAGCCAAGGCCACTTCGGAGATGCTTCCGGAATACGAGGAGAAGTACGAACACCTGTTCCCGCAGGCCCTGATACGCATCAAGCAGATGGATTACCAGGCCGTCAATCCGGTGGAAATCAGAGTGAGCGGGGCCGGCTTCGAACAGATGAAGGAAGTCTCGGATTCCATCCTGAACTATATGCGCACGCTCAACAGGGAGCTCCAATGGGTCCACAGCACCGCAGATGACTGCATCAGCTGCGTGGAAGTCACTCTCGACCCGGAGGAATCCGTACGGCTCGGAGTCAACAGGACAATGCTCTCCCTCTCGCTTGCCGGGGCGTTCGACGGGCAGACCATAGCCTCCCTCTGGGAAGGCGACAAATCCATCCCCGTCAAACTCTACAGCAGTTCCGTCTCGAAGGATATGAGCTACGATGTCATAGGCGACCAGCAGGTGGCGACCTCCATCCCGGGGCTATATGTGCCTCTGCGCCAGGTGGCCGACATCGAGCCGGGCTGGAGTCCGGCTCAGAGGACGCGCTATGCCGGGGAGGAGACGGTCATCATCTCGGCCGATATGAAGTTCCACAGGAGTCAGCCCGTCTCTATGAAGAAGATTCAAAAATATATCGCCGGGATGAACCTCCCGGAAGGGGTGAGCATAGAGTTCGACGGTCTGTCCGCCACCAACAGGGACGTGCTTCCGGAGATAGCCCTGTCCTTCCTCTGCGCCGTGGCGGTGCTTTTCTTCTTCCTGCTTTTCCATTTCAAGAAGATATCCCTCGCCGTCATCACCCTCGCCCTGAGCAGCCTCTGCCTCTTCGGAGCGTTCTTCGGACTCTGGATTTTCGGTCTGGACTTCAGCATAACCGCAGTGCTGGGGCTCATCAGCCTCGTGGGAATCATAGTGCGCAACGGGATAATAATGTTCGAATACGCGGAGGAACTCCGGTTCCAGAATAACCTTCCGGTGAAGGAGGCGGCCGCTCTCGCGGGGAAACGCCGTATGAGGCCCATCTTCCTCACGTCCTGCACCACGGCGCTCGGCGTGCTGCCTATGATCATAAGCGGCGACCAGCTGTGGCTTCCGCTCGGAGTGGTGATATGCTTCGGCACGCTGCTCTCGGTTTTCCTCATAACACTGATTATGCCTGTATCTTATTGGCAGATATTCATTCGGGACAGGCGCCCGGAGGAGGTAGAATAATGAAAATTCAAGCGATAATTCTCGCCGCTCTGGCTTTCGCGCTGCCGGCGGCATCCCAGGACAGCACCGCACTGAGCCTGAGCATAGACAAGTGCCGTGAAATGGCGCTTATACACAATAGCGGCGCGGTCAACGCCTCGCTCGACATAATCGCCGCCCGCTATCAGAAACAGGAGGCCGCGGCGGAGTACTTCCCGACGGTGAAATTCTCCTCGTTCGGTTTCTATGCCCTCGACCCTATGCTCAAGATAGAGCTCAAGGATATAATGGACGACAACGAGCTCACCCGGACCTATGCCCAGATGCTCGGCATAAAGTCGTCTTACAGCGCATTGCAGAACGGATACGGGGCTGCCGTCAGCGTCGTCCAGCCGGTCTATGCCGGAGGGCGCATCGTGACGGGCAACCGTCTCGCCGCCCTCGGGGTGGAAGCCGCGCAGCTCCGGAAACAGGTGCAGAACCGCAAGACCGGGGAAGAAACCGACGGATACTATTGGCAGACGGTCACGCTGGAGGAGAAGCTCAGGACTCTCGAAAGATTTCGGGAACTCCTCGACACCCTGTGCAGCGACGCCGCCTCAGCATACGCCTCCGGGCTGATGACCGAGGACGAGCTGCTGCAGGCCCGGCTGAAGCGCAACGAACTCCGCACGGAGGAAATCAAGCTGCGCAACGGCATCAGGCTCAGCAGGATGAATCTTTTCGACGCGATAGGTCTGCAGTACTGCACAGTCCGCGGCGCGGCTTCGGAGAGCAGGCCATACATCGACTCCGTCATCCTGGAGGACGGGCTTCAGGAGCCGCAGTCGCCGGAGGCCCTCTATGCCGACGAGGAGACGATAGCCGCAGCTCTGGAGGAGACCAGGCTGCTCGCACTGGAGGTGGAGTCCAAAAGGATGGAAAAGCGGATGGAACTCGGGGCTGCACTGCCGCAGCTCGCGGTGGGCGCGTCATACGGCTACTCCGACCTCTTCGGAGGGGGCGAGTTCAACGGCACCGCCTTCGCCACTCTCCAGATTCCGATTTCGGACTGGTGGAAGACCTCGCGCAAGCTGAAACGGCTTCAGACCCAGATAGACAAGGCGGAGAACGAAAGAGCCCGGCTCGACTCGCAGATACTCCTTATGGTCAGAAAATGCCGGCTCGACCTCGACTCCGCCTGGGACGAGTACACCCTCGCCCTCGACTCGGAGGACACGGCGCGGAGGTCGTTTCTCAATACGCGAAGCCACTATGAGGCCGGACTCGTGCCGCTGTCGAATCTGCTTCAGGCCCAAGCCTCGCTGAGGCAGGCAAGCGACGGAGTGTCCGAAGCGCTCTCCGCATACAGGAAGGCGGCGAGAATCTGGCAGGACATTTCATCCCCCGCAGCCTCCGGCGGCCTATAGCACGATGGCGATGACCCCGGACAGGGCGAGGAAGGCATAGACTATCTTCCGCAGACGCTCCGCCCTTATCCTCTCGAAGACCTTGGAGCCTATCCACAGCCCTATCAGAATCGCGGGGATGGTCAGCGCCCAGGACTCGACCACCACTGGAGTGACGAATCCGGCGCGGAGCCGGAAGAGCGTCATCATCAGGTTTCCCGTAAGGAAGTACCACTGGGTGAGGGCGATATATTCGTCCTTGTCGTCCGTCGAAGACATAAAGTATATGACGGCGGGAGGGCCCTGCATCGAGAAGAGTCCTCCCATAAGTCCGGACAGGGTGCCGAGCCCCAGCTGGAGCGGCAGAGTCGGACGGATGTGGATTCTGTCCCCGACCATAAAGAAATACAGGCTGATGAGTATCAGCACCGCTCCGAGTATGTGTTTGAGGTCTCCCCCCTCCACGCGGGTCACTATCTTCACGGCGA
>CAVGPE010000025.1:0-2437 GCA_963631065.1 Ruminococcus bicirculans (ex Wegman et al. 2014) | reverse complement strand
GCGGCTGTCCACCAGTCTGACCAGCTCCACGGCGAAGAACGACACCACGAGGAAACTCGCCAGCATCGGAAGCAGTTTCCTCCACGAAACCGACCTGACATGCGAAATCGCCGGCACGAGGGCCGTGACTATCGCGAGCATCCCCGACAGGGCCGTCGCCTCCCCGTAGGAAGGCATAAGGTAAGGGAGCATCGCCATCACGATGATGCCGAAACCGAATCCCGACACTCTCTGCACGGAACTCGCCAGCAGGGAGAAGAGAAACAGGATTATGATGGAGGATGTCGTCATTTTCTCCACAAATATCACAAATAATTCGTATCTTGCCGCGTTATTTGCACGAAATTTAATTAACCAATATCGTAAAATGAGACATTTGACAATCCTTATCCCCGTGCTGGCCGCGTGCCTCTGCTCCTGCGGACAGAACACCAAGCCTGCCGGAAACACGGTAAACGATTCGAACACGGCCCTGCATCTTCTCGATCCGGACTATCAGATTCCCTACGGAGTCCCGGCTAAGGACGCAGTCAAGGCGGACCTCGACAGGGTTCTGAAATTCGTCGACGCCAACACTCCGATAGGCGTAAAGGAGGACGGACAGCTCGAAAGGGGCGCGTTCAGGCTTGCCAGCTATGAGTGGGGCGTGACGTATTCCGGTATGCTCAAGGCCGGAGAGACCACCGGAGACGAAGCATTCACCAGATACACCGCCGACAGGCACAGTTTCCTCGCGGAACAGGCCCTGAAATGGAGCGAAGTGTACAAAAATGGCGGAAAGGTAGACCCGCAGATGCGCCAGGTGGTCAATCCTCAGGCCCTCGACGATGCGGGAGCGGTATGCGTGTCTATGATCAGGGCGCAGATTGCACATCCCGACCTGAAGCTCCGTCCGCTCATCGACAACTATATCGATTTCATCCTTAACAAGGAATACCGCCTCAAGGACGGCACTCTCGCAAGGATGAGGCCTCTCGCCAACGCCGTATGGCTCGACGATATGTTTATGGGGATTCCTGCGGTGGCCTGGTACGGCAAGCTCACCGGCGAGAAGAAGTACTATGATGAGGCCGTGCGCCAAATTATGCTCTTCAAGGACAAGATGTGGGTTCCGGAGAAGCAGCTCTTCCGCCACGGATGGATCGAGTCTATGGACCAGCACCCGGCATACCACTGGGGCCGCGCCAACGGATGGGCCATCCTCACCATGAGCGAAGTTCTGGATGTCCTGCCTGCGGGCCATCCGGGAAGGGACAAGGTCATGGACCTCTTCAGACAGCACGCCGCCGGACTTGCGGCCCTCCAGAGCGGAGAAGGATTCTGGCATCAGCTTCTGGACCGCAACGACTCTTATCTTGAGACTTCCGCCACCGCCATATTCGCGTACTGCTTCGCCCACGGCATCAACGAGGGCTGGCTCAACGCCCTGACCTACGGCCCGGAGACCTGCCTCGCATGGAACGCCGTATCCACGATGATCGATGAGGAAGGCAAGGTCAACGGCACCTGCGTCGGCACCGGTATGGCTTTCGACCCGGCGTTCTACTACTACCGTCCGGTAAGCCCGTATGCCGCCCACGGCTACGGCCCGGTTGTCCTCGCCGGAGCGGAACTCATCAGGCTTCTGGACAACAGTTATCCGCGTCTCAACGACAACGCGGTGCAGTTCTACGACAGCGACCACTCCGGAGAAGGGGCCATCTTCTCCGTGAAGTAGGTGAGAGAAACAGAAAAAAGGGGCGTGACCGTTCAGTCACGCCCCTTTTATTGTGCCTATGCCGGCAAGTGCTTCGGTGTCCGCCTGCGCCTACAGATTGCAGGAAAGACTGATGTTGACACCGGTGTTGAGCCTGCCGTAAGGATAGAGGATATTCTCCGTTGCCTTGGCATACTTGAGCGGCAGGCTGTCTGTACCGATGAACAGGTTGAATCCCTTGGTATGGATGCCGACCACTGCTCCCAATGTCGGGCCGAACTTCGATATTGCGCCGTTCACTCCCGCGCTGAACCATCCGGCAGGCCTGAGGTTGAGGAACAGACGGCCTTCCGTCCAGCTGTAATCCCCGTTGATGTAGCTTGTGCCGAGGAGTCCGACAGACATATTCCGATAGAACGGCATCGCATATTCCGCACCGGCGTTTATTGTCGCCGCAATCATCCCCCCGTTCTCAGCATCCTTGGCAGTCCTTCTGAAATCATACATATCCGAAAAGTCATCCGCCAGATCGTCAAACTGCTTGCGGAGAGAATTGTCATTCCCCCCGTCAAGGGAAATGTTGTCGAATCCGTCAAATGACCAGCCGTCACCGCTCGTCTCCGCTATGGTGGTGTTCTTCCATGCCATATAGCCCAGGTCGTTGATTGCCAGCGAGACTTTCAATCCCTCGATGACTTCCATCTCCGCCCCGAAATCGATAGCCGCACCGTAACCGTTTAC
>CAVGPE010000024.1:809-14631 GCA_963631065.1 Ruminococcus bicirculans (ex Wegman et al. 2014) | reverse complement strand
GTCCAGACACCTGAGGTCGTAGTCGGAGAGGTCGAAGCCGTTCTCCAGCTTGGTCTTGGCGTTCTGCGCGTCGGCATAGAGCCTCACTCCCGCGTTCATCACCTGGGAGTGGTCCTCGCGGGTCTTCTTGCCCTGCACGAGTTGCTTGAGACGGCTCAACGAGCGGAACGGGTCCACGATGACCTTGCCTGAATCGGAGTCCGCACGCAGGAAGAGCTGGCCTTCGGTGATGTAGCCGGTGTTGTCCGGAATCGCGTGCGTGATGTCCCCGTCGTTGAGGGTGGTCACGGCGATGATGGTGATGGATCCGCCGTCAGGCAGCTGTACGGCCTTTTCGTAGATTTTGGCGAGGTCGGAGTAAAGCGACCCCGGCATCGAGTCCTTGGACGGAATCTGGTCCATACGGTTGGACACGATGGAGAGCGCGTCGGCGTAGAGGGTCATATCGGTCAGGAGGACAAGCACCTTCTCGTTGCGGTCCACCGCGAAATATTCCGCCGCTGCGAGGGCCATATCCGGGATGAGCAGACGCTCCACAGGAGGCTCTTCGGTCGTGTTGACGAAGGATACAATCCTGTCGAGAGCCCCCGCGGACTCGAACTCGTGGCGGAAGAAGAGGTAGTCGTCGTTGGAGAGTCCCATTCCTCCGAGGATAATCTTGTCCACGTCGGCTCTCAGCGCCACATCCGCCATCACCTTGTTGTAAGGCTGGTCAGGGTCGGCGAAGAACGGAATCTTCTGCCCGGAGACGAGGGTGTTGTTGAGGTCGATGCCGGCTATGCCCGTAGGTATCAGCTCGGACGGCTGACGGCGCTTGTAGGGGTTGACGGACGGGCCGCCGACCTCGCGTTCCTCCCCCTCCACTTCGGGGCCGCCGTCGATAGGCTTGCCGTAGGCGTTGAAGAAGCGTCCGGAGAGCTGAGAGCTGACCTTCAGGGTCGGAGGGGCTCCGAGAAATGACACCTCCGCATCGGTAGGGATGCCCTCCGTGCCGGAGAATACCTGCAGGGTGACGGTGTCGCCCTTGGTCTTGACTATCTGGGCGAGCTTGCCGTTCACCGTGGCGAGCTCATCGTTGGCGACTGCCGTCGCGTTGAGGGAGACGGTGGCCTTGGTGATGGCGTTGAGCCGGGTATATGTGCGTTGATATGCTTTGACTGCCATATTATGAAAGGAGTTTGCTCAGCTGCTGCTGATATTCTTTGAACTTGTCGCTCTGGAATTCTGAATAGTTCATCTGGCGCAGGATGTTGATCAGCTGCTTGAAGAAGCTGCGGCAGGCTTCGAAGTCCTCGAATCCGAACTCCCTCCCGCAGATGCCGATGATCAGGTCGAGCATATATTTCTGACGCTCCATCGGGGAGACTGAATCCACCTCGTCGAACGCGTCCTGCTGAAGGAAGGCGAAATCGATGAGCTCCGACTTCCAGAACGCCTCGTGGTAGCTCATAGGCACGCCGTCGTCGCCCAGAATGTTGATCTGGTCGGACATCTCCTTGCCCTTGCGGACTATGTTCTTGGCCTGCAACACCTTGTCTACCCAGCCTTTCTCTATCTTGCTGTCGAGCCAGCCGACGATTTCCGGATATTCGAGATATTTCGAGTAGGACTCTATCGGATTGACGGCCGGGTAGCGCTTCTGGTCGGCGCGGCTCTGTTCGAGCGCGTAGAAGCAGCGGGCGGCCTTCTTGGTCGATTCTGTCACGGGCTCCTTGAGGTTGCCTCCGGCAGGGGAGACCGTGCCGATGAAGGTGATGGCCCCGGTGCTGCCGTTGTTGAGCTTCACCATCCCGGCGCGGGAGTAGAAGCTGGAGATGATGGCGGACAGGTCCACAGGGAACGCATCCGCTCCAGGCAGCTCCTCCATACGGTTGGACATCTCCCTGAGGGCCTGCGCCCAGCGGGAGGTGGAGTCGGCGAGCAGCAGGCAGCGCAGTCCCATCGCGCGGTAGTATTCGCAGATGGTCATCGCCGTATAGACGGAAGCCTCACGCGCCGCCACCGGCATATTTGAGGTGTTGCAGATGATGACCGTGCGCTCCATAAGCTTCCTTCCGGTGTGAGGGTCGACGAGTTCCGGGAATTCGGTGAATATCTCCACGACCTCGTTGGCGCGTTCGCCGCAGGCCGCCATCACTATCACGTCGGCTTCGCCCTGCTTGGCTATCGCGTGCTGGAGCACGGTCTTGCCGCAGCCGAACGGCCCCGGGATGAATCCCGTGCCGCCTTCCGCGATGGGGTTGAAGCTGTCGATGACGCGGACTCCCGTCTCCATTATCTTCTCCGGGCGCGGCTTCTCCCGATATGCCTTGACGGCAATCTTGACCGGCCATTTCTGGGTCATCGTGACGTCTATGTCACCATCCGGCCCCGTCAGGGTCGCGACCACGCTGTCGATATTGTACTGTCCGGCGGGGGCCACGCTCTTGACGACGTATTCCCCCCTGAAGCTGAACGGCACCATAATCTTGTGAGGCAGCCATCCCTCCTTCACCTCTCCGAGCCAGTCCGCTGCCGACACCTTGTCGCCCTTCCTGGCAATCGGGGTGAAGTCCCAGAGTCTGTCGTGGTCGAGCGGGTCGGTGTATTCCCCCCGTTTGAGGAACACGCCCTCCATAGTGGTGAGGTCGTTCTGCAGGCCGTCATAGACGCTGGAGAGCAGTCCCGGGCCGAGAGTCGCCTCAAGCATCCTGCCGAGGAATTCGACCTTGTCGCCGTTCTTTAGTCCTCTGGTGCTCTCGAAGACCTGGACGGAAGCCCTGTCGCCTGTGACCTTGATGACCTCGGCGAGGAGCTTTGTCCCGGCAAGGTCGATGTGACAGAGTTCATTTTCCGCCACCGGACCGTCTACCGCGACGGTCACGAGGTTTGAAACGATGCCTGTCACCTTTCCTGTTGTCTTCATATGTCAGTGTTTTTTTTGTTGTCGTATGTTGCGCGGATATCCTGCACGAGCTTGCGGAAGAACTTCTGTCCCGTCTCCGGGTCCAGCTTCTCCCAGCGGTCGACTATCTTCAGCTTCGCGATGAAGCCGAGTATCAGTTCGATGTCGAAGAGGTCGCTGAGATTGAGCTCCTCGATATGTCTCCACATCAGCTCGTCCAGCCCCTTCTCGCGGCGGAGTATGTCGCTGCCGGTGAGAACAGAGTCGATTTCCGCGCGGCCTTCGAATTCCGGATTCCAGCTGCCCGCGCATACTACATCCTGCCCTTCCGGACGGGAAAGGGTTCTGTTGATCCACTCCACCTTGGTGTTGCGGAGATTCAGGTCATAGGCGAAGAATTCCCGGATGAAGCGGTTGCGGTGGGCGAGGGCCTTGGCGTAGAAGTCCGCATCAAGCCCGCACTCCTCCGTTCCGGAGAGCAGGAAGTCCAGCAGGGCATTGTCCTTTGCGGACAGGCGGGAGCGGATTTCGGAGATGAGCTCATCCGCGCCGACACCCGCGCCGTGAGTCTGTCCGTACTGCAGAACCGGAAGCCCGGCTATGATGTACGCATAATTATTCATCGCCGAAGAGAAGCTTCCGCGTCACCGGACGGAGGTATTCCGCGATGAGTTCCCTGAAAGTCTCCTCGCTGAGGCTGACATACCAGCTGCCGTCCTTCGGGCCTATGGTGAAGCCTCCGGAAATCTTCTTGGAGAATTCCGCTCCGACCTCCTTGCCGAGGGTTCTGCGAAGCTCTGACTTCACCCACGGCTCAAGTTCCTTTTGCAGCTCCGACGGAAGCACGAGGCTGAGCTCGCAGCTTTCCTCCGCGCTGAACTTCTCCGCCACGGCGGTGATTATCTTCTTGAGGAAGTCCGGGTCTGAGACCGCTTCCTTGACCTTGGAGTTGACAAGATTGCCGACGAGCAGGTTCTCAATGGCCTTTCTGGTGGCCTGGAGGCTCTGGGAGGATGCCATCTTCACGTCGGATTCGGCCTTCGCCCTGAGGTCGGCCGCGCTGCGCTCCGCTTCCGCCGTTATGGCCCCGGCTTCAGCCTTGGCCTTCTCTACTATCTCCTCGGCTTCCTTGTGCGCCTTGGCGAGGAGAAGCTCCCCCTCCTGCTTGCCTTTCGACAGTCCCTCATTGTAGAGCTTGTCGGTCAGTTCCTGTAGTTTGTTGGACATATTTCGTGCATTAATTATCAGTTCTGTGTCATCAGTCCGCAAAAATAGACAAAAAAAGGGCCAAACGCAAGCGTCCGGCCATTATTGTCTCCGATGTCCCCGGATCAGTCCGCGCGTATGTCCTTTACGCAGCGGGCCGCCGTCACAGTCTGGTCTTTAGCGAGATATATGTTGGTGTCGTAGGCGTAGCCGTATTTGCCTCCGCTGTCCTTGTCTATGCCCGGGACCACACCGAAAGACCAGTATGTGCGGGTGAAACAGTGTTCGAGGCCTATACTGCTGTCCACATTTTCAAGATAGAATCTCATCATCGTGAGTTCCAGCTGGTTGGGGATTCTGTAGCCTTCAGGACAGTATCTGTTGGCCGCCCCGCTGTTGACGTCCGCGGAGATGTTCCCGTTGAAGGTGGGGAAATCCGTCGCGCCGAACGACCTGGTCTCCGCCTTCGAGGCCACCTGGAAGGATTTGTAGAGCCGGTTCATCTCGGAGGTCTGGGCGTGATATTCGAGTTCCCGAGAGGTGTAGTAGCGCAGCGCCGCATCGTTGAGGTGGGTGCAGTTGAAGGTGAAGCGTACGTCGGAGCCGCTGTTCCCGTCGGGGTCGGGGGAGACTGTGATATAGTCTTCCGGGGTGTCCCCGAGGGCGTGGTCAGGGTCCATTCCGAGGTTTCTGACGCAGCGCACGCTGAATCTGTCTATCCCTCCCCATTGGAGGGAGCCGCTGATATCCCCGTAGGACGTGCCTTCCTCTCCCCATATCACCGTCGGCTGCGAATTGGTGGAATATTTGGTGCTGGATATGGTGTGCTGCCTCCAGACATTGGCCACGGTGGAGTCCTGCTCGCTCTTGCTGCGGTAGTACAGGCGGGAGTGCGGGTCGATGAGATTGTTGCCGACATACAGTCCGATGAGCTGTTTGATTGAAGCGGTGTACCAGCGTATCTCGTCCCGGTCGATTTTGCCGTCCCCGTTGTTGTCGCGGTTGCGGGCCATACAGAAGTATCTCAGACTCTTGTATCCGGACTTCATCTGCGGCGAGTCGTTGGCCTCTTCGAATTCGAGGTACTTGTCCCATCTGACTCCGCTCTTCAGAGCCGGGGAAGTGCCGCTGCCCTGATTCAGCTCCCATTCGAAGACGGAATTGCTCAGGCCGTTGTAGCTGTCAGTGTTGAGTCCGCTGCCGCCGAATCCGGAGGAGACATTGTAGCTGTATATCTTGTCGGAGAACTCGTCCACGTATTCCAGCCCCCAGGCGGTCTGAAGCCCGGTGTAGTCGAGGTCGGTGTTGTAGATGCTCTGGATGGAGCGCTGCTGTATGGTGACTACCGAGCCGGTGGCGCGGGATTCGAGGTCCCGGCTCGCCGAGGAGTTGCAGAGTATGTGCATAGTGCGGTCCGGCTGGTTGACGAACCTCTTCCAGAGTGTCGGGGAAGTCCCTCCGGTGATGGGATCTCTGTCGTAGTAGAACTCGTCCACGAACGCTGTGACGCAGATTTTCGGGCCTCCTCCGCCCGTGCCCTCGTCGAAGGCGCTCCGGTTCTCTCCGCCCTGCGTCTTGTACTGGACGTAGAGATTGACCTGTTCCTTGATGTATTTCACGAGGGCCACGATGTCCATACAGCCGTCGTTGTGCCTGCCCCTGAGTCCGTTACCGGAGCCGTCGTCTTCCGGATTGTCCTGCTCGTAGGCGTAGGATTCGAATACCCGCGTGGTGAATTTCCGCCTCTTCTCCGAGAAATAGTTGCCGTCGTCGCCCTTCTTGTTGAGCCGGAAATGCACCCATTTGTAGTCCATAGAGCCGCTCGGCTCGTCGTATGCGCCCGGCGTGCCTTCCCCGAAAGGGGTCTTCACGCTCCAGGTCAGGTCGTCGGCTATGCTGACGCCGCTCTGAAAGAAATTCGCGGCGTGGAAGGTGAGGGTCTTCGAGGCGTAGTGCGCGTCGCAGATTGCGATTTCCTCCTTCGCGATGGTAATCTGGCCGCTGGCTCCCGGCTGGTTTTCCGTCGCGCCGTCTCCCGCGCTCTCCACTTCCACCCGGATATTGTTGACGGAATTCACCGTGACGGTGTAGGTGTAGGAGGTGTTGCGCAGAGTGTTGAAATCGGAGATGCCGCCGTAGCTGTCGTCGCTCCATATCCCGCCCGCGCCGGAGGCTATGTCGGAGTTCCAGCTGCCGAGGTGGATGAGATACTGCACGTCGCCGCCCAGAGTCCGTCCGGCGGAGTCGTCAGTCAGGTCCATATCGACTCTCCCCGTGACCAGCACGTAGGTGGAGAAGTCGTTGGCGTTGCTGAACAGGCGCATCTCCTTTGAGACTCTCTTCCCCCTGTCGTCCACATAGCTCACGGCGGCCGTGCCGTTGCGCCCGTCGGGGAGCTTGACCTGGCGGCTGCGGTCCTGGTAGGAGCCGAATCCGGCGTTCTTCGGGACCATACGGTTTTCGAGCATATAGAATGAGAATTCGGAAGTCCCCTCCGCAGTGAAGTCCTCGAAATTGACCCAGTCGGTGTCGAAGAACTTCGGGGCGAAGAGGGAGTAGGCGGACGGGTCGGCGGAAGGCGGCACGTCGCCGGAATCGAATCCGCAGGATGCCGTCTTGCCCCGGGAGGCATAGTCCATAAGGCAGGAGGTCAGCGGCACGTTGACGACACGCCACTGCCGGGCGGTGAAACTCCTGATTTTCTCCCCTCTCTCGTCCGGCCTCGTGCCGGCCTTGAAGATGAAGCGTATCTTGGCATCCAGCCTCTTGAGCCGCAGTGGGTTGCCGGAATTGACAAGATTGTCCGTCCCGGCTTTCAGCTCCACGTTCCCCAGCATCCCGGTCATGGGGAAATAGCCGTTGCGGGACACTGACTCCTGGTTGAGCCATATCGGCATTTCGAGCAGTTCCGCCTCGCTGCCGACGCGGTGGTTGAGGAGGTCTGAGGAGATTCTGACCATATCCGCGTCGAGATTGGCTATGGCGTAGAGTTTATATCCGCTGCCGGCGGGAGCCTTGATTTTGACGCTTCCGGAAGTGACGGTCGCAGTGTTGTCGACATACCAGCACTCCTGTGCGGAAGATGAGACTTCCGCGAGGCTGCCCTTCTTCTCCCCGTATTCGAACCATTTGCCGTATATCTTGTTGCCGTTGGCGTCGAAGAGGAAGATGAACAGGTTCAGCACCCGTTTCTCGCTCTCCGCTCCGAGCGTGGCGCGGGTGCTGATCTCAGCATTGTCCCGAGGGCTGAATCGGACGGTGAGCCACCCTTCCCCGGAAGACAGTCCGGAGCCGTGCGGCAGGAGTTCACGTACGCACGAGTTCGCGCAGGGAAGGCAGAGCAGCAGGATAAGTATGTGAAGAAGAGTTCTTTTCATATCAGTCGAAAGTGGTTTCGTTGTCCCGGACATCCCACGGCTCCACTTCGAATATGAAGCGGTTGAGGTCGTCGCTGTAGTAGACGAGAATCTTGACCGTGAGGTCGTCGTTGCGGCAGATGTCCCTAAGGGTGACGCTCTGTCCGTATCTGTCCGTATAGCTCAGGGAAGGGACGGTGTATATTATGTCCTTGTCGGCGTCCCGGAACAGTCCGTCGTATCCGTAGCTCACTTCGCGGAGATACCATCCGGAAGTCTCGCCGGTCTGGTTTCTGCCGACCGCTATGGAGCCGGCGTTCTTGTAGAGGTAGTAGGAAGTGTTCCTGTTCCGATAATAATAGAACCTCCTCACCCCGTCCTCTACGCTTGTGCTGACCGAAGCGGAGGAGGAGGTGAGGGAAACCGTCCCGCTGCCTATCGAGAGGTATCTGTCATAGCCGATATTCTTTATCGAGACCGTGCTGCCGCTCGAAGAGAAGCTCCAGAGGTAATCGCTTATGTCGCTTAGGGAGAGAAGCTCGGTGTCCGTCGAGACCTGGGACAGGCTCACTGAGGAGGTGCTCGCCGCCTTGAGGAAATACCTCAGGTCCGAGCTGTTCGCTATGAGGTACTGTCTGTCGCTGCCGGAGATGTCCGTGGTGTTCGTGCCGGCCCGGTAGCTCTGTCTCATCTCTGCAGTCTGCACTCCGCTGTCGAATATGCCTCCTTTGAGCGACAGGCTGAAGGCTTCTCCGCTGCGGCCGCTTTCGTAGAGGTACTGGTCGATGACGACATTTCTCTCTCCCGGTCCGGTGCGGGAGACTCCGGAGATGTCCGAGAACGGGCCGTAGGCGGTGGACGGCGGGACGGAGTGGTCTTCTTTGGCGAAGAGGTAGCCGGTGTCCGGGTTCCTGTCGCCGAGCCTGGCCGAGCTCAGGAAGACGGCCTTGTCGGTGGTCCAGTTCTCGAGGACGACACGGATTCTGCCGCAGACACGCAGAAGTTCAGCCGACACCCTGTTGTGTCCCGGGCCGATGCTGATGCTTTTCACGAGGGAGAGCGGCATTCCGTCGCTCCCGCTGAACGGAGGTCTGCTGTCAACCGTGGCCGGCAGGGTCATATCGGTGAATCCGCCGTCAATCGTGCTGCCCTGTACATAGCCGTCGAGGAGGGTGGTGTTGGCCACTGCGTAGAGAGTGTAGTCGCCGCGGTCTATCTGAGTGAAATTGACCGTGGCGGAGGCTGCGGAAGGGGTGAGATGGCCGCTGTAGAGGCTGACCGTGTTCTCTCCCTCCTTGACCAGATAGACGCGCAGCGTGTTGATGACGTCCCCGTCCGCGGCTCCGCGTGTGGACGGAGTCCCGGAGGAGACGCTTATCCTCAGGCTGCACTCTCCGTCCTGCGGGGAAGGGAAGATTTTTCCGCAGGAAGAAAGGGCGATTCCCGCCGCCAAGGCCATAAACAATGCCGCTCTGCCTGTCCTCATAGCTCTAGAAATATATGTTTACGGTGGATTCCACAGAATTCCAGTCCTTTATGCTCACCTCCACCTCCGCCGTCGAACGGTCTATCGTGAGAGTGTAGGTGTGGATTTTGCCCGCTTTCCATTCGAGTTCCGGCAGTTCGACGCTGTAGGACGCGCTTCCGCCCAGCTCGGTGCGGAAGTGGACGGAAGTCTTGCCGAGGTAGGGGTCGCTGCAGGTCTGCGGCACCACGAAGACTATGTTGTCGTTGTCGAAGATGTCGGTAGGGGACAGCTCCGCTCCTCCGGGCGGGGTATATCCGCTCACTCCGAATTCCTTGCGCCCTGTCCATCGGAACCATTCGTCGAGACTGTTGAAATGGAACGCGTCCCAGCTCAGATGCTCCTCCAGAGGGTCGGCGGCGCTGTGGCTGTACTGGAGGGTGCCCGCCGGCTTCAGCCCCTTGAGGTGGAAATCCGTGACCGCGTCAGTATGACTCTGCGGAGTGACGGTGTCCCTGAATATGATTCTGAAACGCAGGGCGGCGAGGGCGTGCCTGAAATTCATCGTCACCTTGCCGTAGCCTTCCGTGGCCGGATGCCGGGTGGCGAACGCCACGAGCAGGTCGTAGTCGTCTGTGCCTATGCTGTAGTCGATGCGGATGCGGTCGGCATCGGATGAGGAGGCCTGCACCGCAGCCGAATACGGATGATAGGCGCGGAAGCGGTAGTGCTGGTTGCGCTTCCAGTAATAATACTGCTCCGTCCCGCTCCGGCTGTATTCCCACGAGCCGCCGCTCCCGTCGGTGACATAGCTGACGGGGATGGCTGCCGTGCCGTCGAACACATTGGTCCCGCCGCCCCCTGCGGCAGCGGAATGTACGCCGTATATGCCGAAAGGGCCGGACTTCAGATTGTCCGTCGTGGTCTTGATTCCTCCCGCGCCGGCCCTGGTTTCCGCCGGGGCTGTCCCGACGGCCCGGAATCTTATCTCCGTCTGCATATCCCGCTCTAATTTGCCGCAGGATGCGGACGCGGCAAGCATCAGGACGGACAGCGCGATATGTCCGAACCCGGTTTTCATAGCGCCTCCTCCCAGTCTTCCGCGGAGCCGTCGAAGAGTATCGGATCTCTGCCGGAACCGAAGCTGACGGTATATAGAATCCTCTGGCCCTTTAGCCATTGGAACGAGTTCATGTGCTCCGTGAAGAAATAATCGTCGCTGTACACCCCGTCGGCATCGCTGTAGACGAGGCGGAAAAACGGTCTGTCCCTTCCCGCCGCGTGGTTGAGAGGGTCGGCGGAAGTCGCCGAAAGGTTCTGGGGAATCATCAGCACGGAGTCTCCTATCGGGCTGTAGTCATCCCCGAGGGCCATACCCGCCTCGTCGCTGTACAGGACGAATTCCCTTAAATCGTCCCGGTCTCCCCAGAGATCCCGGTTGTGGATGCCGTAGCTGCCCTGCGCATAGATGTTGTGCAGGGAGAGCCTTCTGATGCGTATGACGTTCGCCGGGTCGGGGACCTCGACATTGGCCCGGAAACTGACCAGCGAGAGTTTGTGGCTGAACACCACAGGCACGCCGGAGTATGCGGAGGTCTGCACCGGGGCCTTGCGGTCGGGTACTGTTTCGGCGACCATAAAGTCCGTGTCCGGATTGGCGGCCACATTCCAGCCGCTCAGGACTACGCCCCTCTCCCGGTCAATCGAGAGCTGCGCCTCCGGAATGCTCGCGGGGGAGCAGGCGAAGAACGTGAGCGAACCGGACTTCGGCCAGTAGCGGTCCGTCTCGCCGTACCATCTGCCGTCTTCCGGGTGGAAGGAGACGCGGAGACGGTCTATGTGGAGCTGTGCATCGGATTTGTCAGTGTCCCAGCTTTTGCCCTCCGGAAGAAGCCAGGCATACGAGAAGAAAGGCACGGAGCTGTCGTAGTCCGCCCTCGTCAGGGGCCTGTCCCGCATCACTTCATACGAGAGAAGCCGGTCCGGAAGAGGCTCCCGGACCGTTCCGAGCTTGGCGCACGCCGAGGCGACGGACAGCAGAAGCAGGGCCGCCGCCGGGATGATTATGATTCTGCCGTGCATTACAGTTATCATAAATACCTTTTTTCTTGTGCCCTGAAACGGTATCACCCGTTTCAGGGCCGGCAGTTGTCGAGCTGTGGCCTGCCGACGCCACCATCATAGGTTTTTTGTTTGAGCTTGGAAAAACAGTGGTCAGAATTGCTCTTTTTATGTTTATATTATTATGTCGTGTCGTTCATTCTCCCAGTCCCCGACGGAGGGGTCGAAGCCACCGCCGTCCGATTTCGGAGGGTCAATATGTATGGTTTCCTCAAGTAGCAGCCAGCGGTGTCTGATGCAGGCTTCGGTGAGGAAGAGTCCGGAGATGTCGAAAGTTCTGTTGACCGTGCGTCCGTCGACGGTCCTCAGGTCGAAGGTGACTTCGAGTTCGTTTCTGTAGTCTTCGATGCGTCCGAAAGTGTTGAATACGGTGCAGATGACGGGTACGCCCCTGTCGTGGCTCTTGTGCATACGGAAATACACCGACGCGGGCGGATCCGTGATGCGCGTATTGCTGGAGAGGATATTGCCGCCGCAGACTCCTGAGAGTATGGCCTGGGCGCCGGAGACATATTCCAGTCCTTCGACCTTGATCTGGACATAGTAGCTTTCGACTATGGAGCTGGATTCGGCCCTGACGGTATATGTTCCGGAATGGTAGGGTATCGTCTCGTCGTCGCTGCGTGCCACCACCAGATGGTCGGGCTGCAGCAGCACCTTCTCTCCGGGGGAGGTCTTTGTCTGGAAGCTGCCCGCAATCCTGTCCGGTACGGGGTCGGTGTAGGCAAGGGCCGCCTCCCAGCTGTGGGACTCCCGGACTGCCACGGTTTCCGTGCCGAAGTTGTAGATGAGCATACGGTAACTTCCCGGACTGATGCTGATATTGCCCCGGAATGTGGTCTGGCCGTCCTCTCCGACGCTTTTGTCGCGGAGATAGGCCTCCGTCACGAGCCTGTCGGCGTTTTTCTCGAAAAACAGCACGTGCATCACTTCCGGACTGATGTCCGGGAGGGGGATGTTCTCGTTGTAGATGTCCGCAGTGACATTGGCGATGGCGTTGACATTGACCATAACCCTTACTCCTGTGCCGAAATCCGGCTCTTCGAGCGGGCGTCTTTCGCAGGAGGGGAGAATCGGATAGACTGCGCAGAGCGCGAGTACTGTCCGTATGCAGAGATACGCTCTCATCTGGAGGCCCTCCCGTATTTCATCCGTATGGGGAAGACTGCGGAGACCTTGAGCTTCGTCGGGCCGAAGTACGACAGCTTCCCGGACCGGAAAGGGTCGCGGTAGAGTTGTCCGTAGTCCCCGTCCGGCTGATAGTGTCTCCAGTCCGAGGAGAGAAAGCCGGCGGAAACCGCAAGTTCGAGATTGCAGGCCTTCCCGACGGGGAAGGAGAAGCCGTAGGAGATGCCGGCGGACACGAACTCTCCCTGAAGACAGAGTGACCTGTCCCACTGGAGGTCATATATGCCCGACATTATATATGGAGCGACGAAATGTCCGCAGAGCCGCCCGTGTCCCGGAGTCCCGGAGAACCACCATCTCGGCTCGATTCCCATCTCCCATATCTGGAAGCAGTATTTGTTGCCTCCGGGCCCCCAGTTCCACCAGGGGAACACGTCTTCTATGGCTATGGAGAACCTCTCTCCCAGCGGCACTTCCAACTCGAAATTGAGTGCGGTCACCGCGTCGTAGAGGAGGTTGGTCTTGAGGGCGAAGACGGTCCGGCGGCGTCGTGTGTCGCGGCTGTCCGCAGCACTGATGCCGCTTTCCGGAGCGACAGCCTCCGGGGTCGGAAACCTGTCTCCGTCCATAGAAGGGACGGACGGGAACGCCGTGCGGCTTTCCGTCCATTTGAGAGTGATGAAGCTGCGCCTCATCTCGGGAAACCAGCTGCGGACCAGCTCCGCCCAGAGCTTCCCGTCGTATGCGCGGAGCATCTTTTTCTTCTCCTCTGCGGAGGCGTCCGAGCCGATGATGCGGAGAAGTTCCGGCCTCTGCTCTTCGCTGAGCGACGGGTCAGAAGTGACCTTCTCCCGGAAGAGCTGCCAGGCCTCTCCTCCGGCGGAGATGCTTATCCTGTCCGCGAGAGAGGGGTAAGTGAGTCTGAGATAATCACCTACAGCGTCGGCTCTTCTCTCGGAGAGACGGAGATTGTACCCGTGACTGCCTTCGGGAGACGAGAACGACCGCACGTTGAGGCTGTCGATATTTGCTATGCCTGCCACGGCGATGGAGTCCGCAAGGGCGCGGAGCATCTCGCCGGTATGCATATAGGAAGGGGAGATTGCGGAGCTGTTCAGGCGGAAGTCAACGCGGAAACCGGCCGCCCTTCCTCTCTCCTGGGCCTTGGCCGGAGAAGAGAGGAGGAGCGCGCCTGTCGCCAGAGTGACTCCCATTGCCATTATAAGGCGGACTCCCAAGTCTTGTCCTCCCAATCCACAACAGAAGGCGCCCAGTAAATCTTGTCGAGACTGATCTTGAAGTTGTAGGTAATCTTCTTGTTCATCTCGACATCTGAGGCGTTCTCGTGCAAAGCATAGAAGCTGACGTCCTGCGCAATCTCTTCGGTAGAGAAGTCTGTGGCGCCGGTATAGGTCAGTATCTGATACTCTATATGTATGAGAGGATACCCGGTCGTGTCGGTGCCTCCCGGGGCGTGCAGACCCTGCGGCAAAATCAGGAGATACCCGTTGCGTGCGGGATCCTGAGTATTATATAGTAGGTCGAATTTGTTGTTTGTGAATTTTTCCGGGGTCGCGTTATTGTACCATATATAGTCTTTCGAGTTGGTCTGGTTGTTCCACCCGTCCGCCAGAGGGCCGGTCGCCGTGCCGGTGTAGGCGT
>CAVGPE010000024.1:0-772 GCA_963631065.1 Ruminococcus bicirculans (ex Wegman et al. 2014) | reverse complement strand
CCGGCCTCGTAAGTCCCATCGGTGTGACCGTTGGCATAATCGTGTTCCACAAGGTTGCCGGTGCCGGGGTCTTTGTGGACCGTCAGGAAGTTGATGCCGCATATCTGCGAGAGTTTGTGGCGGAATACGACAGGCACCCCGTTATAAGAGGACGAATTGCCGGTCTGACCTGCGGCCACATTGGCTTTCTGGTCTTTGACCGCGTCCGCCACCATAAAGTCAGTCCCCTGATGGCTGTCCACGTCGTAGTTCTGAATCCGTATGCCGTCTTTCCCGGAGAGGGCTTCGACTGCGAGATCTCCTCCCTCGGCATAGGTGAAGGGGCTGTAGGAGAAGAAGGTCAGGCTGCCGTTCTTCGGCCAGTAATAGGTCTTCCCGTCCACTTCCCAGGCATCGCCTGAGGCGACTCCCGTGGCGTTCACTACCTTACTTATAGGGATGAAGAGGGAGGCGTCGTCGATGTTGGCGTTCCAGGTCTTGCCGTTTTCAAGGAAGTAGGCGAGCGTGCCGAAGGGGAGGTTCGTCGGATATGTAGTGCCGTCTACCATCGCCTTTGTGGAATGCTTGCCGTTGAGTGGATTGAAACTGACTGTCTGAAGATTGTCCGCGATGGATTTCACTTCATTTTTAGTGCATCCGGCCAGCAGGCAGAGTGCCGCCGGCAGCATTGCGAATGTCAAGATTTTTTTCATTCTGAGATTTTCTGAATTTATAATAGTTCTAAACCGTCTTCCCCTCGTTTTCTCGCCCGCAAAGGTCGATAGGGGAGGGC
>CAVGPE010000023.1:0-4496 GCA_963631065.1 Ruminococcus bicirculans (ex Wegman et al. 2014) | reverse complement strand
GCGTCATAGATGAGGCCGCGCTTGAAGTTGTTGGCCCGTCCGGTGTATTCGTCGATTTTGGCGTTGATGTCGCTGAGGTCGTCCATCGTCAGTCCTTGCTCGTTGTTGCCGCAGGAGATGTTGATAAGCACCTTCTTGGCGGTCTTGAGGTCGAAGTCGTTGAGCAGCGGAGACTCGAACGCGGCCTTGACGGCATCGTCGATGCGGTTCTCGCCGGAGCCGACCCCGCAGCCCATCAGAGCCATCCCGCTGTCTTTCATCATCGTCTCCACGTCCTTGAAGTCGACATTGATGTAGCCCGGCTTCTTGATGATTTCCACGATGCCCCTCACCGCCGTGGCAAGCACTTCGTCGGCCTGGGGGAACGCGTCCTGTATCAGCTGGTTGCCGTAGTATTCGTGCAGCTTCTCGTTGTTGATGATGAGCAGGCTGTCCACATTCTTCTCAAGCTCGTGAACCCCGTCTATGGCTCTGGACAGGGCTTCGTTGCCCTCGTTGAGGAAGGGGAGAGTCACCACGGCCACGGTCAGCACGCCCTTGTCCTTGGCCATCTTGGCTATGACCGGTGCCGCGCCCGTACCGGTGCCGCCGCCCATACCTGCGGTGATGAAGAGCATCCTGGTGCTAGAGTTGAGGATTATCTTCTCGATCTGGTCCTGGCTCTCGATGGCGGCGTTGCGGCCCACGATGGGGTTTGTGCCCGCGCCGAGTCCGCGTCCGAGCTGGATTTTGGTCGGGACGGGACTGCCCTTGAGTGCCTGTGAGTCAGTGTTGCAGACCACGAAGCTGCATCCCTTGATGCCCTGCCGGAACATATAGCTGACGGCGTTGCATCCTCCTCCTCCGATTCCGAGAACCTTGATAATCTCGTCGGAAGTCACCCAGTCGTTGGGGGTGATAGCGTCAATCATTGAATCGTCCATATGTCGTATCTCCTATTCCATTGAGTCAAACAGTCCGCCTACGGTGTTGTCGAACGCCCCTTCGAGTCCGGCGCTGATTTTCTTGCGGAAGATTCCGGTCCAGCGTATCTTCCCGTTGTCGCCCTTCTTGGATTTGTCCTTGCTCGGGGTGATAATTTCCCCTTCCTCCTCAGGCCCGAACAGGGTTCCGTTGCCCTTTTCGTCAATCGCCGGGCCGTCGGCCTCGGACTTGTCCCGGGACGGAGTCTCTTCGATGCAGTTGAGGTGAGCGTCCTTCTTGGCTTCGAGTATCATGCCTATCGAGGCGGCAGCGGCGGTCTCGTTGACTCCCGGACAGCCTCCGGAAGAGAATTTCTGCGCGCGGGGGTAACCGAGTCTCACTATATATCCGGACATCTCCCTGAAGAGGTTGGCGAAGTTGACCATCTCCGCGCCGCCGCCCGTCAGCACTATTCCGTTGCGGAGCTTGTCGGCGAATCCGCTCTCCTGTATCTGGAAGAGTATGGCGTCGATAATCTCCCTGGAGCGGCAGCTGATGATCTCGGAGAGGTACTTCACGGGCAGCTGCTCGTAGGTGCCGTTCTCATTGTCGTTGATCTGGAGAATCTTGTCGCTGAGGGACTGTAGCTTGTCCGGCATACAGGCGCCGTAGGCGAGCTTGATGTTCTCCGCGAGCCTGTCGGTGAATCCGCACTCGTACTTGATGTCCGCAGTGATGCTCTTCCCGCCGAAAGGTATCGAAGAGTAGTGGCGCAGCAGCCCTCCCTTGTAGATCGTGAGGGAGGTCACTCCCGCGCCGGCTTCCACCAGGGCGACTCCGTTCTCCTTCTCTCCCTCGGTCAGCACCGCCTGCGCGACTGCCGTCGGGACGAACACCCTGCGGGCCGGAGCGATGCCGATGTCGTTGAGCATAGTGTCGATGTTGCTCATCGCCTTCTGTGTGCCGATGAATATCTTGAAGTTGCCCTCAATGGCCTCCGCCGTGACTCCGATGACGTCGTTCTCGCTTGCGCAGACCAGTTCGTCGTCAGCCGAGAACGACTGCGCCACGGCTCCGTAGATGACTTCCTTGAGCTCGTCTTCGAGAGGATAGCTGTCGATGGCGAGGCTCTTGAGCGAGGATATCTCCTCGCGGGTGATGCAGGAGGAAGGTTCGCTGCGGCTCATACTTGCGCTGGCACTTTCCTGACGGATGTCGTAGCGGGGGAGACCCACCACGACCTGAAGTATCTTGATGCCGAGTTCCCCCTCGGCGTCATTGACGGCGGTGCGCAGCGCGGCCGCAGCCCTCTTGGGGTTGAACACGGAGCTGTAGCGTATCCCGTCGGAAGGGACTTCCCTGTAGTAGATGACCTGCACGTCTTCCCCCTCCACTTTCGCGACGCTCAGCGCAATCTTCGCCGAGCCGAGGTCGGCTGCCGCTATGTACCGTTCTGTCTGCATATTATCTGTCTCCTGTATTTTAAGTTCACTGTCTTGTAGTGGCCCGGTTCTTTCGCGGGCGCAATGTAGTCATAATATTTCTCAATTCCGGCGAATTTCTCTTTAAGCGAGTGCGCTTCGCCGAGGATGAAGAGTTCGTCTCCACGGCTCATCTTCAGCACTATGTCCCCGTCGGGACGGACGGCGATGCTGTCGGTGAGAGTTCTCCATTTTCTGGAGTTCCCGATGATGCGGTCCAGTTCGAGCATCGAGGCGAGCCACTCCCTCTCCTCCGGGGTCCGGGCTTCGCCCTTGTAGCCGTCAGGTACATTGACCGGGATGCTTCCGTGCACCGTCCTTACCGGAGCCGTATAGCTGCGGTGCAGCGGGAAGATGTAGCCGTCGCGGTCTATGTAGAAGCCCCGCTCCCCGCTCTGGAAACGCATCGCCGGAGCCCTCTGGGTGATGCTTATGTGGAGCGTGCCGTCGGATGTGGTCCAGGCCTCGCTCCTCAGCACTGCGCCGCGGCTCTCGAGGAGCTTCTCTATGCCGTCGAGCCGCATGCTGTCCAGCCGCTGTCCGATATAGTGTCCGTATCTGCTGTCAAGATAGCTTCTTATGTCCTGTTCGCTGACGAATTTGAGTGAATCCCTGAAATGTATCTCCAGCCTGTTGCAGTCCTGCCTGGATATGTCCTTGCGGGTGAGGCGCACCAGCAGCCCCGCCCCCGTGCAGAGCGCGGCGGCGAGCAGAGCTGCGGCAATCAGGCGGACAGTGCGGTTCATATTCTCTTCTCCAGCATTTCGGTAATCGGGCCGACGAAGCGGTCGATGTCTCCCGCTCCGAGTGTGACCAGCACGTCGATATTCTCCTTCTCAAGATATGCCATCAGCTCTCTCTTCGCGAGAGAGACTTTCTCCGGGGAGCTGACATCCTTGAATATCAGTCCGGAGTCCACTCCCGGTATAGGCTCTTCCCTGGCCGGGTAGATGTCGAGCAGTATCAGCTTGTCGAGCAGGCTCAGGGAGCGGGCGAATTCCGGGGCGAAATCCCGCGTGCGGGTGTAGAGATGCGGCTGGAATATACCCGTAATCTTCCTCCCCGGGTATATGTCCCGGATGGAGGAGATGGCGCTTGCGAGTTCCGCCGGATGGTGGGCGTAGTCGTCGATATAGGTCATTCCGCCCCTGTTGAAGTGCAGCTCCAGCCTGCGGCGGGCCCCTTCGAAGCTTCCTATGGCGTGGCGTACCTTCTGCGCGTCAAGTCCGTAGCAGAGGCAGATTGCGGCTGCGGCTATGCTGTTCTCCACATTCACCCGGCCTATCGCGCCCACCCTTACTCCGGTCAGAGTCCCGCCCGGATATACGAGGTCATAGACATAATGTCCGTCAGGCTCCAGCCTGAGATTGCTGCTGTGGAAGTCGGCTGCCGGATTGTCGAAGTGGTAGGTGAAAATCCTGCACTTCACGTCCTTTCCGCCGATGGGCAGTCCATATTTGAGTATCAGGGTTTCGCTTATCTGGGAGGCGAAGGTGCGGAACGCCTCCTGCACGTGTTCCAGGTCTCCGTAGATGTCGAGATGGTCGGCATCCATCGCCGTGATGGCGGCTATCGCCGGATGAAGCCGGAGGAACGAGCGGTCGTACTCGTCGGCTTCCACTACGACCGTCGGAGTGTCGCTGATGAGCATATTGGTGTTGTAGTTCCTCGATATTCCGCCGAGAAACGCCGAGCATCCGCTGCCGGCCTCGGTGAGGATATGTGCGACGAGGGTCGAGGTGGTGGTCTTGCCGTGGGTCCCGGCCACCGCGAGGCAGGTCTCCCCGTGGGTCAGTTCGCCCAGCATCTGCGAGCGCTTGACTACGTTGTAGCCGTGTTTCCGCGCATAGACCAGCTCCGCCATATCGTCCGGTATCGCGGGGGTATATACGACCAGCGTATCCTCCACCCCGGGGGGAATGAGATCCGGCCTCTCGTCGTAGTGTACCGCTATTCCTTCCCTCACGAGAGCGTCCGTCAGCTCGGATTCCGTCCTGTCGTAGCCGCTCACAGAGCGCCCCTTCGCCTTGCAGAAGCGTGCGATGGCGCTCATCCCTATGCCTCCGATGCCTATAAAATAGATATTCCTGTAGTTCATACGAGCTTATATGT
>CAVGPE010000022.1:1950-3451 GCA_963631065.1 Ruminococcus bicirculans (ex Wegman et al. 2014) | reverse complement strand
TCCCATCAGCGTGCGTCCGGTAATCATCAGGTCCGGACGGGCGGAATACAGCGACTCGTCCACGAGGAAATACTCCTGTTCCCATCCGAGATAGGAGTAAACCTTGCTGACTGCCGGATCGAAGAGGCGGCATACCGGTACGGCGGCGTCGGAAACGGCCTTGAGCGCACGCTTCAGCGGGGTCTTGTAATCCAGAGCCTCGCCGGTGTAGGAAACGAATACGGTAGGGATGCAGAGCGTGTCGCTCTGGATGAATACCGGAGAAGTGGGGTCCCAGGCAGTGTAGCCTCTGGCCTCGAAGGTGGCACGTATGCCGCCGCTCGGAAATGAAGAGGCGTCAGGCTCCTGCTGTGCGAGGGATTTGCCGTCGAAGGTCTCGATTACTCCGCCCTTGCCGTCGTAGTCGATAAGCGAGTCGTGTTTCTCCGCCGTGCCTTCCGTGAGCGGCTGAAACCAGTGGGTGATATGGGTCACATTGTGTTCCATCGCCCATTCCTTCATCCCTCTGGCGACTCCGTCGGCGGTTTTGCGGTCGAGGGCCACGCCCTTGTCGATGCATTCCAGGAGGGCCTTGAGTGTGGCCGCGTCGAGGTACTTGTACATCTTGCTGCGGTCGAAAACCAGCTCTCCGTAGTAGTCGGAAGTCCTGCCCGACGGCACTTCGACTTCTGCCGCCTTCTTTTCGAATGACTCCTTTACGAGATCAAATCTGTCAATGCTCATAATGCTATAAGGTTAATACTGTTTGCTCTCTAAGTGATTCCTAAAAAATGATGAGGCCGAACCCTGACGGTCCGGCCTCCTGTTTAATCTTAATTTATTTCCACGAAAAAACTTCCTCGCCAAAAATGTGCCTTAAGGCCGGACAGCGGCACACACGGAAAAGAGCAGAACCTGTGACTGGGCCTGCTGCTGGAACTGCTGCTGCGCATTCAATGGTGTCGTGTATGACGCTTTCATTGTCCTTTCTGAATTTCGGGGCGCAATTTACGGATAATTTCCGGAAATGCAAGAGTTTTTCGTAAATTCTGAAAACTATTCCAGATAGTCCGTATACAGCACGCCGTCGAGGTGGTCGCACTCGTGCTGGAAGATGACGGCCGTGAATCCGGTGACGGTTTCGGTGGTGTCGCGCATAGTGCAGGGGGAAGTGTAACTGATATCAATGTCTTGATAGCGAGGTACTTCTCCATATCTTCCCGGGATGCTGAGGCAGCCTTCCCTTCCGGGAAGCTTCTCTCCCCGGAAGGAGACGACGCGGATGTTGGGATAGGCCTCGAAAGGCTCTCCCTCCTTGTCGAAACGCTGTACCGCCACTACGCGCCGCAGAATTCCGACCTGCGGCCCGGCAATCCCGACTCCGTCCTGCTCCGGCGAGGTCACTGTCGCTATCATCTTCTCCGTGAGGATGCGGTATTCGTCTCCGGACAGTTCTTTCTTGCCGAGACTGTCGCATTTCCGTCTGAGGACAAGGGAGTCCTGCGGGTCGCAGACCGTGAGT
>CAVGPE010000022.1:0-1940 GCA_963631065.1 Ruminococcus bicirculans (ex Wegman et al. 2014) | reverse complement strand
CCGGAATCCAGAATCAGTTTCGATTCCTCTCCGGTCCATCCGCTCTGTCCGCAGGAGACCGCGGCAAGCAGGGCGGCAGAAAACATAACAATGCGGTTTTTCATATTCTGGCAGATATAAGGTATTCCGCTATCTGTACTGCGTTGAGGGCCGCGCCCTTGCGGATCTGGTCAGCCGAGAGCCAGAGGCTGATGCCGCACTCGTCGCTGATGTCCTTGCGTATGCGCCCGACGAATACGTCGTCCCTGCCGGCGGTATAGAGCGGCATAGGGTATTTGAGCGCGGCGGGGTCGTCGCACAGGGTTACTCCCGGAGCTGCGGCGAGCGCATCCTGTATGTCCTTAACTTCCAAGGGCTTCTCTGTCTCTATCCAGATGGCCTCGGAATGTGAGCGCAGCGCGGACACCCTGACGCAGGTGGCCGAGCAGCGTATGTCGGAATGGAGGATTTTGCGTGTCTCGTTGTACATCTTCATCTCCTCCTTGGTGTATCCGTTGTCCTGGAAGACATCTATCTGCGGGATGAGGTTATAGGCCAGCTGATATGCGAAACGGCTGACTTTCACCGGTTTCCCCTCGACTATGTCGCGGTACTGCTCTTCGAGTTCCGCCATCGCCTGAGCACCTGCTCCCGAGGCGGACTGGTAGCTCGCGACGCGGACTCTCCTGATGTGGGAGAGGGCTTCTATAGGCTTGAGGGCCACCACCATCATTATGGTAGTGCAGTTGGGGTTCGCTATTATGTGGCGCGGAGCGTCCAGTGCGTCTGCGGCATTGCATTCCGGCACCACGAGCGGCACGTCGGTGTCCATACGGAAGGCGCTGGAGTTGTCAATCATCGTCGCTCCGTATCGGGTGACGGTCTCCGCGAATTCCCGCGAAGTGCCCGCGCCTGCGGACACGAAAGCGTAGTCCACATCCTTGAAGTCGTCATTGTGCTGCAGGAGCCGCACCTCCGTCTCCTTGCCTCTGAAAGTGTATCTGCTTCCCGCACTGCGCTCCGAACCGAAGAGCAGAAGCTCGTCGGCGGGGAAGTGCCTTTCTTCGAGTACGCGGAGGAATTCCTGCCCGACCGCGCCGCTCGCGCCTACTATCGCTATTTTCATAATAATCCTTTATATGTTTGCTATTCTCATTATGTCCGCGAACACTCCTGCCGCCGTCACTCCGGCCCCCGCGCCGTAGCCCCGGATGACCATAGGGTGCGGCGCGTACCTCTCGGTGGTGAGAAGAATGATGTTGTTGGAGCCGTCCAGCGACCAGGCCGGACTGTTTCCGTCCACTTCCCTGAGCGCCACGCGGCACCGGCCTCCGTCCATTTCGGCCACGAACCTCCATCTGAGGCGGCGTTCTTCCAGCTTTTGCCGTCTTGCTTCGAAGTCCGCGTCGAGCGAAGGCAGCTTGCGCCAGAATTCCTCTTCCGTGCAGCTGAAAAATTCCTTCGGGATGAAAAGCTCCGTCTCCACATCTTCCTGGCTCACTTCGTAACCGGCTTCACGCGAGAGTATCACGAGCTTGCGTATCACGTCCTTCCCGGAGAGGTCGATGCGCGGGTCGGGTTCTGAGAAGCCCTGCTCCATAGCCATCCTGACCGCGCGGCTGAACGGTACTTCCGCGGAGAGGGTGTTGAAGATGAAGTTGAGCGTGCCGCTCAGCACCGCTTCCATCTTGAGTATGCGGTCTCCGCTGTTGCAGAGGTCGTTTATTGTGCTGATGATTGGGAGCCCGGCGCCCACATTGGTCTCGAAGAGGAATTTGACCCCCTTGTGCAGGGCGGTCTCCTTGAGGCGGCGGTACATCCCGTAGTCGGAGGAGGCGGCAATCTTGTTGGCCGCCACGACCGAGATGCCGTGCTTGAAGAAGTCTTCGTAGAGTGCGGCCACGTTGGGGCTGGCGGTGCAGTCCACGAATACGGAGTTGAAGATGTTCATCCCTATGACC
>CAVGPE010000021.1:0-2360 GCA_963631065.1 Ruminococcus bicirculans (ex Wegman et al. 2014) | reverse complement strand
ACTTGAGGGTGCGGGCCTTGCGGTGAGAGAGCACGAGCTGGCCCTTCTTGTCCTCGGCGGACTCGACATATACCTCCACCTTGTCGCCGACCTTGATGTCGGGATCGTAGCGGAACTCGGACACCGGAATGACGCCCTCGCTCTTGCCTCCTATGGTGACCACCACCTCACGCTTGGTGAGAGCGGTTATCTCTCCCTCCACCACTTCGTTCTCCACGACCTTGGAGAGGGTCTTGTCGTAAGCCTCCCCGATGGCCTTGCGGTCGCTGCCGCCATAGACGTCGTCGCTCTCGAAAGCGTCCCAGTCGAAGTCCTCAGGCTTTACTGACGCATTGAGCATCGCGCCCTTCTTCCCGGCCTTGGGAGCCTCTTCGCTGACGGTCTCCACCGTCTTGTTTTCAACTTCCTCTACGGTTTCAACCGCCTTGTTTTCAATTTCACTCATTTGTAAGAAAAACAAACTATTGATTAAACTTTATGTAATGTACTCTTCTCCCTTGGCACGCCACTGGGAAGAGCGCGCAAAGGTAACAAAAAATTCTGATTATCAAAGCATTTTCTTGCGTTTGACTATAAACCAGATGCCGGCGGCCAGCACGGCCATCAGCAGCAGGATGAGCAGCCACGCCAGCGGATTGGAGGCCAGCGGCAGGGTGACGTTCATCCCGTAGAAGCTCGCGACGAGCGTGGCAGGCATCAGGAGCAGGGAGACGAAGGTGAATATCTTCATTATCCTGTTCTGGTCGAGGTTGATGATTCCGACCACCGTGTCCTGCATATATTCCAGCCTCTCAAAGGTGAAGGTGATATGGTTGATGAGGGACGAGATGTCCTGGAGGATGATGCCCAGGTCCTGACGGAAGTCCGGGTCCTTGGGGCAGAGGCGGCTCTTGAGCACGTTGGATATCAGCCGCTGCTTGTCGACTATGTTCTCCCTCACGTTCATCGCGTTCTGCTGCAGCTGGTTGATGTCCAGAAGGAATTTCTCGTTGATGTCCTCCATCTGGTTGATGCGCCTGCTGAACCTGGACACGTCCTTGGATATCAGCTCCACGATGTCGGCGTCCAGGTCGACACGCCTGTCCATAATCGAGAGGAATATGGAGAATCCGTCCGGGAACTGCGAGGGCAGAGCCTGGATTTTAAGCTGGAGGGTGTCGATGGAACGGAGGGGCATCTCCCTGATGGTGGTGAGTATCCCGTCGGCGATGATGAACGAGACCGGATCCATAAGCATCTCGTCGTCGGCGGGGGAAAGGAAGTTGGTATTGGCGAATATCACGCCGTCCTCTTCGGAGAAACGGGACGAACTCTCGATCTCCTCGGCCTCGGCACGGCTCTGAATCTCGGTGCCGAGATATGCCTCAACCGCCCTCTTCTGCTCTCCCGACGGCTGCAGGAGGTCTATCCAGAGGACATTTTCCTTGCTGATAGCAGCAAACTCCGCTTCAGACCGGGCTGACGCTATCTCAGCTCCCTGTCTGTAGAAAATCTTAATCATAAGCCTTCCTTTATTGGATCCTGGCGTCCGCATACGGAGAAGCGGGCGCGCAAATATAGGAAATATTTGCCGGAATACGACCCTTCCGGGCCTATATATTTACGGCTTGAAAATCTGGCGGTTGAGTATCGAGCGGCCGAGGGTCAGGGAGTCGGCGTATTCGAGGTCGTCGCCGAAGCCGAGTCCTCTCGCGAGGGTCGAGACCTTGACCCCGAACTCCTCTATCTGACGATATATATAGAAGGATGTCGTCTCCCCCTCCACGTCTCCGCTCAGCGCAAGTATGACCTCCACAGGGCCTTCGGCGGCCTTTAGGCGGTCCGTCAGCTGACGGATGTTGAGATCCGAGGGGCCGACCCCGTCGATCGGGGAGATGATGCCGCCCAGCACGTGATAGACCCCGCGATACTGTCCGGTGTCCTCTATGCTCATCACGTCGCGCACGCTTTCCACCACGCAGATGGTATTGTGGTCGCGGGTGCGGTCCTCACAGATGGAGCAGACATCCCCGTCGCATATCATCATACAGGTGCGGCAATAGCGCACGTCGTCCGCGAGGCGGTCTATCGCGGAGGCGAAACGGTGCACATTCTCCGGCGGCTGCCGGAGCAGATGCAGAGCCAGGCGCAAAGCGCTGCGGGAGCCCACTCCCGGAAGGGAGCCGAGGGCTTCCACAGCGTCCTTTAACAGCCCGGATGGATACCTGTCCGTCAATTATCTCGCCTTTCCGTTGGAGCCGAGTACGTTCATAATCTTGTGGACGTACATCTTCTTCATCTCCTCGCGGGCAGGCTTGAGGTACTGGCGCGGGTCGAAGTGGTCCGGATGCTCGGCGAAGTGCTCGCGGACGGCGGCGGTC
>CAVGPE010000020.1:12124-13349 GCA_963631065.1 Ruminococcus bicirculans (ex Wegman et al. 2014) | reverse complement strand
CAGAGCCCTCGTCTCCAGCGGACCCATTATCTGAAGGCCCTTGAGCGGCTCGCCTCTGAACGGGACGGCGGCGTTCCCCACCGTCCGCTCCAGCAGCCTGAACCAGGTCTGCGGCAATATCGGAAGAGGCCGGCGCGTAAGCCGCCCTATGGAGAGATAGTATTCATTGGCGAAATCCAGCTCCATAGCCATATCCGGCACATCCTTGAGCATAGGGGCGACTCCGCCCAATATCGAGAGCTGATACTCCGCGATGCGCGACACCAGTTCCGCATCGGGCTGGGAAGTCCGGGTCACGACGGGCCTGAATATCAGTTCAAGAGCCTTGTCCCCGCAGAGTTCCTCCTGCGGGATATAGTATCCCGCCGCCTTTCTGACCTTCGACACCGTCTCCCTGCCAGCCTCGGAGAGGACTGACTTGAATACGCTGTTGGAAAATATCGCCCAGACCTGCTTGTGGTAGAAATACCACTGTCCGTCCCTCTCCCTCAGATGCATCTGGAGGGCGGCGATGTCGTTCATCAGAGCCCAAAGCCCGCTGCCACGCATCGGGTATCCCATAGTGACGTTGATGTCGCTGATGCCGGAGGGGATGGAGTTGAGCGCGGACAGCAGCAGGGATTCGTCCGGCAGGACTATGGCCGTCTCTATCCCCCCGGAACCGAGCCGTTCCAATATGGCGGGGAGCTGCTTGGCCTGTCCCACGGACGATGGCACGCTCAGCACGTTGATTTCCGGAACGGGCGGAAGTCCGTCGGGGTCAAGCTCGAACGCCTGCGGAAATTCCAGCACGTTGTCCGACATAAAGAGCGAGGACTTGTTGTGAGGGTCGCGGATTATAGAGCTGCTGTAGTCCCAGCAGAACTCCGCGAGTCCCGCGTCCCTCATCCTGCGCATCAGCCGCTTCTCGCACTCGTTGAGGGCGTTGAGTCCCACGAACACAAACTTCTCCACATCCGGAAAGCCCGCCGACAACACGTCGGAGACGGCCTCGCCGGAGAGCCTTTCCGCAAGGATGCGGTAAATGCGGCCCTCATAGGAGACCCCCGCCTCGTCCATCCTCCCGTTGAACGACCGGTACAGAGGCAGCAGTATATCCCATATCTTGCGGAATTCGTCCTTATAGCGCCCTCCGGTACGGAAATGCGAGACAAAGCGCCTTATGGCTTCGGTCTGTTTCTCATCGAGATATTCGTATCTGTCCTGCATCTCCCGTATGTCGGCC
>CAVGPE010000020.1:0-12114 GCA_963631065.1 Ruminococcus bicirculans (ex Wegman et al. 2014) | reverse complement strand
GGCGAACAGCAGATCGGCGCGCACAAGGTATTTGTCGATATCGTTGAAGTCCGACAGCAGCACCCCGCCCCAGAAGATGAAATCGTCGAGGGATTCGTGTGCGGGGTTCAGTGCGCAGTAGCAGTCATACAGCTCCAGAAGCTGGAATATCTGGTCGGCCTCCTTCCGCCCGGAAGCGGCGCAGAAGAAGTCCTTCATCGTATAGATGCGCGGCGAAATCAGCGGAGTGCGGCTCTCCGCCACGCATTCTCCGAGATATTTGCGGAAGAACGCGTCGGCACGCCGGTTAGGGAAGATGAAGCACAGACGCTCCACTCCCCCTTCGGAGAAATAGTGCCGTGCGACCTGTTCGAGAAAAGGCTTCATCCCCGGAGAAGGCTATTCTTCACCGAGAAACATCGGATCCCAGGCAGGAAGCTGTATAGGCTTCTGCTCCAGCATCTTCAGCACATCCTCCGGCACGAACTGCCTCTCGACCACGAGACGGAACATATATTCGTTGAACCATTCATCGGTCATAATTATATTGCCCTTATATCCCGATGACGCGCCCCAGCTGTTCTCCACCATCCACTTCTGCGGCGCTCCGTCCTTGATGTCCACGGCGATCAGGGTCATAGCGTGGGACGAGCCGCTCGCGTGGGTCATCACCCTCTGCCTCTTGTCCATGGAGAGGTCGACCCCGAGAAGGGATTCGTAGTCGAAGTTGCGCAGGTCGGCCACACCGTTGGAGCGGTTGAGATATTTGGCCACGTCACAGGAGAAATACATAGCCTTGCCGGCCTTGACGGAGGCGATGGCCATCTCCTTGATGCGCTCGATCGGAAGATTGACATAGAGCCAGTTCTGTCCGTCGTAGGTGTGGCGGTCGTACTGTATTTCATAGACCTTGCCGTACTCGCGGCACGGGTCGTTCATCAGCATCACATAGCCGTTCTCCAGGTCGTAGCCGAGCAGCTCACTGTAGAACTCCTTCGGAGTATAGCTCCTCCCCTTCCACTCGAAGGACTCCGGAGGTACTCCGTAGGCGAGAGCAAGCACGTGATAGACATCTTTGAGCATCTCCACTTTCTGCGCTTCGAGGTATGCGGGGAGGTCCTTTTTCTTCACTCCCTGAGGAGTTTCGCGGAGCTTGAGCCCGTCCTTGCGCAGGAGGGTCTTGAGCTGGGCGGTCATAGCCGAGGTGTTGTTGGCCGTGTAGCTCTCCGGCATCACGTTCGAAGGCACCAGTCCGTATTTCGTGACAAGATTGGCCACTCCCGTGAACGTGCCGCCGTCGCTTATGGGATTGGAGAAGAGCCAGTCCACCTCGCGGTCGTCGAACGGTTTCTCACGGGTGTCGATGACGGCCTGAAGGAAGAGGTTGGCCTTCTCGAGCTGATCCCAGAAGAAGCAGTAGGACTGCGAGAACTGGAAATCCCCGAGACCGTGTTTCTCTATGGCCGCGGCCCTGAGGACATTGAGTCCGGTGAAGAGCCAGCAGCGGCCCGACGACTTCTGGTCGGTGATGCCGACCGTCTTCACGCGGTCGGAGAACTCCGTGTCAATCATCGCCGCATTGTCGGCATTGGCCGCAAGCACCGTGACGGACGCGGTATTGAGGGCGTTGCGTATGGCCCTGTCCGCCGCGCTGCCCTGATACCCCTTCTCTATTTCCTCCAGCATCTCCGCCGTGATGCTCCCTTTCTGCTGTGCCGCCGCGCCGACGCATATCAGCGCAAGGGCGAGAATGACTGTCTTTTTCATATTCCGCTATCTTGTTATTATCCTTTCTATTCTCCGAGGCACGGAGGTCAGTATCTCGTATGGGATGGTGCCGAGGATGCCGGCGAGTTCCGACACGCTGGGGTCTTCCCCGAAAACCGTCACCGTATCCCCCGCCTTGACATCTATCCCGGTGACATCCAGCATACACATATCCATACAGATGTTGCCTATCGTGGGGGCTCTGTGCCCGTTCACGCTGAACGACGCCGCGCCGCAGCCCAGATGCCTGTCGATGCCGTCGGCATAGCCCACGGGAATCGTGGCTATCACCGTGCCGCCCGGAGCTATGTGGCCGCGCCTCCCGTAGCCTACAGTCCCGTCCTGCACTCCGAGTGTCTTGACCTGGAGAACCTTGACCTTGAGGGAGGCCACCGGCGCGAGCTTCACTCCGGGAAGGGCGCTTATGCCGTATATCCCTATCCCGAGCCTCACCATATCGAACTGATACTGAGGAAATCTCTCTATCCCGGCTGAATTGAGGATATGCCACATCGGCCTGTAGCCCAGAGCCATGGAAATCTGCCCGGCATTGCGGCGGAACATCTCTATCTGACCGAGGGTGAACCCGTCCTCAGAGGGGTCTTCGGATGCCGCGAGATGCGAATATATAGACTTGACCTTCACCTCGTCGTGCGAGCCGAGAAAGTCGAGCAGCGCGGGTATTTCGGAAGTCATAAAGCCGAGACGGTGCATCCCGGTGTCGAGTTTGACGTGTATCGGGAAATCCTTTATTCCGCGTTCGCGGAGAACGGCGCAGAGCGCTTCGAGGGTGTAGAGGTTCGGTATGCCCGGCTCCAGACGGTTGTCGATGATTTCGGGAAAGAAATCCGTGCCGGCGGTAAGTACGAGTATCGGCAGAGAAATTCCGCTAGCCCGAAGCTCCATCCCCTCCACCGGCAGGGCGACGGCAAGATAGTCCGCACCCTCGGCCTGCAGCATCGAGGCGAACTCCACGGCCCCGTGGCCGTAGGCATTGGCCTTGACCAGCACGAGCAGCCGCGTGGACGGCTTGAGCAGGGAGCGGAAGTAACGGTAGTTGCTCCTGCATCCGGGAAGGCTCAGCTCAAGCCTCGAGAAGTCGTTGACATTGTACATATATCGTACAAACTTACATAAAATCCGCCGATTTTCGAGTATCCCGGCGCAACAATATCGTCCGGGAATCCGGATTTCTCACTTCTCCTTCCAGACCTTGAGGTATTCCTGCAGAGCCCACATCTCGTCGCGGTAGCGCGCGGCGTGGGCGAAATCCAGCTCCGAGGCCGACTTCTTCATCCTCCTCCTGTCCTCTTCCACAAGCTTCTCCACCTGCTCCCGGGACATCGAGCGTATCACCGGATCCTGAAGCACTGCGGCGAGGTCAGCCCTGATATGCCCGTCGGCGAACGCGGCCCCGTCCTCACGGAGGGCGGCGTGTCCGAAGCCCACGGAGACCCTCCCCCGGCCCAGGTCGGAAGGGTTCGGCACATACACCGGAGCATCGTAAGAATTGGCCGCGCTGACCCGGCCCGTAGTCCCTCCGGCAAGACTTTTGGCCAATATGTTCTGCCGCACCTGCACCTGCTTCGGGGTGATATGATGGAGTTCGTTATATTCAATCTGCCTGCGGCGGCGGCGGTTTGTCTCGCGTATGGTCGCCTCCATAGACGGGGTCACGGAATCGGCATACATTATCACCAGCCCGTTCACGTTTCTCGCGGCCCGCCCGGCGGTCTGCGTCAGGGCTCTGCCCGTACGCAGGAATCCCTCCTTGTCGGCATCGAGTATCGCCACCAGCGAGACGGACGGGATGTCCAGCCCTTCGCGCAGCAGGTTAACCCCCACCAGCACGTCGAAAAGCCCCGTCTTGAAGTCCTCGATAATCTCCACCCGTTCGGCGGTATCCACGTCGCTATGTATATAGCGCACCCTGATTCCGATGCGCCGCAGATAGGAGTCCAGCTCCTCGGCCATCCTCTTGGTCAACGTGGTGACAAGCGTCCGCTCGTCACGCTCGGAACGCCTGCGTATCTCCTCCACGAGGTCGTCGACCTGATTTTTGGTGGGGCGCACCTCTATCGGCGGGTCGAGCAGCCCGGTCGGCCTCACCACCTGCTCCACCACGAGTCCTCCGGACTTCTCCAGCTCGTAGTCCGCCGGGGTCGCGCTCACATAGACCTTCTGCCCGGTGATGGCCTCGAACTCCTCGAAGCGGAGCGGGCGGTTGTCGGCGGCGGCGGGGAGTCTGAACCCGTAGTCGATCAGCACCGACTTGCGGGAATGGTCCCCTCCGTACATCGCTCTCACCTGAGGCAGAGTCACGTGGCTCTCGTCGATGAAGGTGATGAAATCCTTCGGGAAGTAGTCTATCAGGCAGAACGGCCTCTGCCCCTCGCGGCGGCCGTCGAAGTAGCGGGAATAGTTCTCGATGCCGGGGCAGTAGCCCATCTCCTTTATCATCTCAAGGTCATATTCGACCCTCTGTTTCAGCCGCTTGGCCTCAAGTTCCCGGCCCGATTCCGCAAAATGCTCCATCTGCCGCACCAGGTCGTCCTGGATATGCGACACCGCGGCGGCGCTGCGTTCCTTGGTCGTCACGAAGTTGTTGGCCGGATAGATGCTTATCTCGTCCAGGTCCTCGATGTGCGCCCCGGTCGCCGGGTCGATAAGGCTCAGGGAGTCAATCTCGTCCCCGAAGAACTCTATCCGCACCGCCTCGTCCGCGCCGCTGAGATAGACGTCGACGGTATCCCCCCTCACGCGGAAGGACCCCCTCTTGAATTCCGCTTCCGTACGATTGTAGAGTCCCTCCACAAGACGGTATAGCAGCCCGGTCAGACTCCGCGTCTCCCCCTTGCGCACGGTCACGGTCTGTGCGTGGAAGTCCTCCGGATTGCCTATGCCGTACAGACAGGATACGGAGGATATGACGATGACGTCCCGTCTGCCGGACATCAGGGCCCCCGCCGCGCTCAGGCGGAGCTTTTCTATGCGGTCATTGATGCTGAGGTCTTTCTCGATATAGGTGTCGCTCGACGGGATGTAGGCCTCCGGCTGGTAGTAGTCGTAATAGGAGACGAAGTATTCCACCGCATTGTCCGGGAAGAAGGACTTGAACTCGCCGTAGAGCTGGGCCGCGAGCGTCTTGTTGTGGCTGAGTATCAGCGCCGGACGCTGCAGCCGCTCGATGACTCCGGCCATCGTGAAGGTCTTGCCAGATCCGGTCACGCCGAGCAGGGTGATGTCGTTCACCCCGGAATCGAGTGCCGAGCAGAGCTGCTCTATCGCCTCCGGCTGATCGCCGGCGGGACTGTAATCCGACTGGAGATGAAACTTCATATGGCGACCGGCACTTTCCTGTACCCCAGACGCCTGAGTTCCATCGCGGCTCCGATGCGGTAGAGGACGGTATAGGAACGGACGAGGATATAGAATCCGAGTTCGGTCTGCGTCTCGACCCCTTCGTGCCTTATCAGGCCGAGAGTGGCGAGGGCGCAGCTGAGCAGAGTGTCCGAGATGCGTTTCGCTTCCGGACCGCCGGCTGGAAGTCCGAGCAGGCCGCAGAGTATGTGTTCGTCCATATCGTCCCATCCACGGCCTCCATAATAGGAGGCGTAGCCGTCCCCCTTATGCGCATCCCAGTCAGAATCCCAGTTGTGCGCGACCCCCATCCCCAGGAACGCGGCCCAGGAGAGAGCCGCCTCCGGATAGGAGTTGAAATTCTCCACGGCATCGGCGGTATAGTCCCTGAGATATCCGTCCTCCCATACGGAGTCGATGTCCGGACTTCTCAGCACTTCGCCGTCAAGCAGCCCCGCCCCGCCGCAGAGCTTGAGCAGCCCCTCTTCAAGCAGCCTTTCGTAATTGTCAAGATATGCGGTATCCATATTTTATATCCTGTGGACTTTTATGATGTTCTTTATGACGGAAATCTGTGAGATGACCTTGTCCAGTTCGGTATTGGACGGCACGAGCAGGCGCACGCCTATCTCATAAGTGCCGTTTCTCCGGTTCTCCTTGACATTGAAGGAGCGCATCGACACCTTGAACCTGCCTATCACGTCCATAATGGCGCTGAGCACGGGATGTTCAAGTCCGGCGACAATCGCAAGGTTGCAGAGGAAATCCCCGGCTGCGCTGCTGTCCTGCCATACGACCTTCTGTATGCGGTACGGGTATTTCTCGATGAGCCTCGCCGCATTGGGGCAGGAGATGCGGTGTATCTTGATGCCTTCCGTCCTCGTGACGAAGCCGAACACGTCGTCCCCGAACACGGGGTTGCAGCACTTCGACAGCTTGTAGTCCAGTCCCCGGACATTCTTCGCGTTGATGACGAGGATGTCGTCGGACGAGTTGCCGGAGTAGCCCGACTTAGGGGCGCTGTCCTTCTCCTCGGGTGCCGGCGCAGCTTTCTCCGCCTGTCTCTGAAGGATGTAGGACTTGATGTCGTTGACATCCAGCTCCTCCTTCGAGATTGCGGCCATAAACTGCATCTCGGAGCCGTATTTCCGCGACTTCATAAACTCGGTCAGCATATCGTCCGGAAATTCCAGCTTCCAGTTCCTCAGCCTGCGTTCCAATATCTCGCGTCCCTCCGCCGCGGCCTTGCGCTCGTCGGCGTCGAGTTCCTGACGTATCTTGCTCTTCGCCTTGGAGGTGACGACCCAGCCGAGCCAGTCCCTGTTGGGACGCTGGTTGCGGCCAGTCATAATCTCCACCACATCCCCCGTCTTGAGTTTCTCCCTGATCTGCACAGGCTTGCCGTTCACCTTGCCTCCCGTGCAGCGGCTGCCTATGTTGGAGTGGATATTGAATGCGAAATCCAGTACCGATGAGCCTGCGGCGAGGATTCTGAGTTCGCCCGTCGGGGTGAATACGAATATGTCCCTGGCCGGAGGCGACGGGAGTTCGTCCGGACTTGCGTCATAAGGGTTCGCCAGCGCGTCCCTCACAGACTGGAGCCATCTGTCCAGCGAGGCTTCGTGCCTTATGCCCTTGTAGGCCCAGTGCGCCGCGTTGCCGCTCTCCGCCTCCACATCCATACGCTTCGTGCGTATCTGCACTTCGAGCGACTTGCCCTGCCTGTTCTTGACCGTGATGTGCAGGGACTCGTAGCCGTTGGGACGCGGAGTGGTCAGCCAGTCACGCAGCCGCCTGACATCCGGCTCGTACTCCTCCGTGACGTATGAATACACCTTCCAGCAGAGGTCTTTCTCCACTTTGGGGTCGTCCTCGCAGTCTATGATGAAGCGTATCGCGAACACGTCATAGACCCCCTCGAACGGCACTTTCTGCTTCTGCATCTTGCGGTAGATGGAAAATGCGCTCTTGGTGCGGGCCTTGAGCTTGTAGTGTACGCCCGCGTCGGAGAGTTTCTTCTCCAGAGGCCGTATAAACTCGAGGGTCAGCTGCTCGCGGTCCTTCTCCGTGGCCCGCAGCTTGTTGGTGACGGCACGGTACTGCTCGGGCTCCGAATAGCGGAAGTAGATGTCCCCCAGCTCGTTGTTGATATTGTAGAGACCGAGCTGATGGGCCAGCGGCATATAGAGCATAAGGGTCTCCAGCAGTTTCTGCTCGCGTGAAGTCTTAGGGAAGATGCTCAGGGAGCGCATCACTTCCAGCCTGTCGGCTATCTTCAGCACCACGACCCTCGGGTCGGTGGAGTACTGCACGATGAGCTTCTTGTAATTCTCCGCCTCCAGCCGGGTGTCCTTGGGCTTGATGGTCGAGATTCTGTTCAGCCCTTCGGTGATGGTGCGTACATCTCTCGGGAAAGCACTGATGTCCACATCCTTATGCACTCTGGTGGCTTCATGGAGATAGACTGCGGCGACGCACTCCGCCGGCAGACCTATCTCGTCCGCGACTATCCGCGCCACATTGTCGGGATGTTCCATAAACGGAGAGCCGTCGTAACGGGTCTCGTCCTTCAGCGCATCAAGTGCGACTGCGCGTGCTTTTTCGACAAGTGCATCCATAACACGCAAAGATATTAAAAAATCGCGCCTATTTGTCCTGTCCTGCTGCGCGGCTCCTGCTCACGAATCCTACTCCGGTGAATATCAGCACTATAGCCACAACCTTCTGCCAGGTAAGGACATCCATTCCTATGATGATGCTGAACACCGTGGCAATCATCGGCTGGAGGTAGGTGTAAAGGCTCACGAGGGTAGGACGTATACGCTTCTGCCCGACTGGAATCAGGAAATAGGAGACGAAGGTCGCGAAGATGACAAGGAACGCTATCTCCTCCATCACCGGGGCTGTGATGGCCCCGTAGTCGGTGGTGACTATCCCCTTGCCGGAGACGGGCAGGGAGAGCAGCAGCGAGAAGAGGAACATCCATTTCATAAACGTCACCACGCTGTAGCGGGAGATGAGAGGGCGGAATATTCCCAGATACGCGCCGAAGCTGATGCCGTTGAGCAGCATCAGTATGATGCCGAGCGGGCGGGTCTGCTCGACTCCTCCCCCGGTCCCCACGGAATTGAATATCAGCATCAGCACTCCGGCGAGGCTGAGCGCGACTCCCCCCGCTTTCTTGAAGGTGATGGGTTCCTTGAGGAATATGGCGGCGAAGCACATAGTGAACACCGGAGGAAGCGTCCCGAGGACGGAAAGGTCGATGGAACTCGTCATCGTCGTCGCCACGAGAAAGGAGAACTGCGGGACGAAAAGTCCCAGCACGGAGGCGAGGGCTATCTTGACCAGATCCCCCGCGGGAACCTTCTCACGTGGCATAAAGAGCGATATCAGCCAGAATAGGGCGGAAGCGCCTATGGCCCTGATGGTGAAGAGCACCGACGGGGAGACGACGTGCGAGTTCGCGATGTCCTTGCAGAAGATGATGTTGAATCCGAAGATGATGTAAGCTCCCGCCACCGCGAGATGTCCGACGAATTTTTCCTTATCCGCCATTGCCATTGCGCTTTATATTGATAAAAATTACACTACTTCTTCCGGGAAACTTCCCGTACAGGGTGCAAAAATAGATATATTTTCGAGAAATTGTACCGTTCCCGGAAATCATCTCTTCGCGCGGGCGCGGCGGTTGAGTTCGGTCTGGAATGCGCGGGCGTTGGCGTTGTGTTCCCGGAGGCTGCGGGCGAAGACGTGCCTGCCTGAGAAGTCCGGATTGGCGCAGAAGTAGAAGTTGCCCCCGCCGTGGCTGCCGCCGAAGTCCGGATTAAGCACCGCTTCAAGAGAGGCTATGGTAGGCACGCAGATCGGCCCCGGAGGAAGCCCGGCGTGGCGGTAGGTATTGTAGGGGGAATCGACCGCCAGATGGGTTTTGAGTATCCGCTGCGGCTTGTAGTCGAAGCAGAAGGCCACCGTAGGGTCGGCCTGCAGCGGCATCCCTGTCTTGAGACGGTTGAGATACACTCCGGCTATGAGCGGCATCTCCGGCTCGTAGTTGGTCTCGGAGCGGACGATGGACGCAAGCGTGGACACCTGGGAGCGGGAGAGTCCCAGCGCGGCTGCCTTCGCGTCGTTGTCCGGGGTCCAGAACGCGTCGTACGCCTCCTTCATCCTGTCCAGAACGTCGCTCATCGAAGCCGTCCAGTAGATTTCGTAGGTCGCAGGCACAAGCAGGGAGAAGACATTGCGCGGAGTGAATCCGTAGCGGGCGAGCAGAGTGTCGGAGTCCAGGGCCTGCCTCACCGCCGCCGAATCCAGCAGCAGCTGGCTGCTTATCTTGGCGGCTATGTTGCCCCTGATGCGCAGATTGCCCGAAAGCGTCAGGCGGACGGGGGTCTGCCAGCCGTTGTTGAGCATACGCGCCACATAGACGCTGGAGCTGCCCCGGCTGACGGTATAGTGTCCGGGATTTATATATTCCTCCACTTTCTTGTCCCTGAAGCTGCGCTCAAGACTGCGCCTGTCCTTGACTCCGGCCTTGTCCGCGATGAGTTCGAGAGCCTCGGAAGCCGATGTCCCGGGATATATACAGACCTCCGCCGTACGGCTGAAATTGGGCATACGGTTGTCCCTGTACCAGCCCCATCCGAGCCACGCGCACAGCAGCAGGGCCGACAGAAGCAGAAGTCTGAACGCTGACCTCAACGTCGTCATTTCTTCCGGAGGATTATGGTGTCCCCCTCCTCAAGCCTGTATCCTATGAGCGCGGGATTCATCTTCTGGAGGGCGGCGAGACGGATGCCGAAACGCTGCGATATCCCCCGCATCGTCTCCCCGTCTTCGCCCACCACATACTTCATCACTCCCGGCGCGGCCTGAGCCTTTTTGCGCGCGAGATATACTACGGTGCCCGGTTCGAGCGTTCTCTCCTCCTGAAGGTCGTTGAAGCGGAGCAGTTCGCGGAGGAACAGTCCGTTGGACGAGGCGATGGAGCGGTAGCTCTCCCCCTCCGAAGAATAGACGAAAGGCACTCCGTTCTGCTCATAGACGCTGCGGCTCAGAGCGAAACGGACGGACTCCCTGTACTTGCGTTCCACGACCTCAAGCGGCACCGCCTTGGGGGTCTCCACCTCACGCGGAGGCTGCACGCTGACCTTGGTCTTACCGTCGTATTCATAGAGCCGATAATCCTCGATGAGGGTGATAAGCTTGTCGGCATAGCCGGGGTCGGTGGCGTAGCCCGCCTTCCGGAGTCCCCGCGCCCATCCCTTGTAGTCGGTGGGCTTCAGCTCGAAGAGGGATTTGTAGCGGTCTCTGGAACGCAGAAAATCGGAGTGGTCCCTGAAAGACGCCTCTGCGCTGGGATACACGCGGAAACATTCGCCGGGAGCGTTGTCGTCCACCTTCATATTCTTGCCCCGCCAGTCGTTGTGGCACTTGATGCCGAAGTGGTTGTTGCCCTTGCTGGCGAGGGCGGAGAGGCCGGCGTCGGATTCGAGCAGGCCCTGGGCAAGCGTGATGCTTGCCGGCACCCCCGTCCTTTTCATCTCGCTGACGGCGAGAGGGGCATATTTTTCAATATATGCTATGCGCGGATTTTTCCCTGCACCCAGGGCGAGAAAAGCCGCGACGGCTATTATGACAAAACGTTTCATCGGCCGCTAAGGTACGAATAAATCCCCGAATATGCGAAAGCGCACCCGCCCTGCGGCCCGGGAGGAGGAGGCCCCAACACGCGGCGCCTGCGGAAGGCCGGAGCGCGAGGTGTAAAAAAATGGAAAGAAATGTAAGAAAATGTAAAAATTTTCCCTACCTTTGATGCCGCGTATAAGAATTAACTATGGTCACTTTCATCGGAGAATACACTGCAAGGCTCGACGACAAGGGGAGACTCGTCTTCCCGGCGCCGCTCAAGGCCGCATTGCCTCCGGGGAGCGATATGAGGTTCGTGGTCAAGAAGAATCTTTTCGAACCTTGTCTGGAGATGTACACCATCGAAGAATGGGAGCGTCAGTCCGGCGAGGTGAAGTCCAGTCTTGATCTCACCTTCAACAGACAGCACGCGACATTCTGGAGAGAATATATGCGGGGCCGCGACATAGTGGAGCCGGATCCGAAATTCGGCCGCATCGCGATCGACCGCAGACTCCTCAGTTCGATAGGTGTGAACAGGGAAGCGGTTTTCTCCGGCAATGATTTCAAAATCGAGATTTGGGCCAAGGAAAAGTACGAAGCTTCCGCCATATCCGACGAAGAATTCATTGCCATAGCGGAAAGCCTCTCCAGGAAATAGAGGGAGAGGCACCATGTCAGAATACCACAATCCGGTACTGCTCAGCGAAAGCGTGGACGCCCTCGTGCAGAAGGCGGACGGACGCTATGCCGACGCCACCTTCGGCGGAGGCAGCCACAGCCGCGAAATCCTCCGCAGGCTCTCGCCGCAGGGCAGGCTGCTCTCGTTCGACCGTGACGGGGACGCTCTGGCCAATGCTCCGGACGACTCTCGATTCACTCTGATACACAACAATTTCAGATTTATACACAACTATGTTCTCCTATACGGGACGCAGGAGGGCTTCAGCTCCCTGGACGGCATACTCGCCGACCTCGGGGTCAGCTCGCACCAGTTCGACACGGCGGACAGGGGCTTCTCCTTCCGCTACAGCGCCCCGCTGGATATGCGGATGAACGCGCAGGGCGGCAAGACGGCCGCGGATATCGTCAATTCTTATACGCAGGAGAATCTGGAGCGCATCCTCAGACTCTACGGAGAGGTGGACAACTCCCGCAGGCTCGCGAATCTCATAGTCGCGGCCCGGAGCATCGCGCCGATTCTCACAACCGACGACCTCCGTGCGGCCATCTCCCCCGCCCTGCCCTCATTCGCCGAACACAAGTATCTCGCCAAGGTCTATCAGGCCTTCCGCATCGAAGTCAACGACGAGATGCGTTCGCTGGAGAAGTTCCTGCAAGGGGCCGCAGCCTCGCTGGGGAAGGGAGGCCGGCTGG
>CAVGPE010000019.1:3598-18683 GCA_963631065.1 Ruminococcus bicirculans (ex Wegman et al. 2014) | reverse complement strand
CTATATGCTTGAAACAGGTATCAAAGGTCACGAGGAAACCACGGTTACGGAGGAGATGCTGGCGCAGAACGTCGGCAGCGGTCTCGTAAGGGTTTATGCCACGGCGATGATGATCGCCCTCATCGAGAAGGCGGCGGTGCTTTCAGTGGAGCCGTACCTCGAAGAAGGACAGGGCAGCGTCGGAACCCTTGTGAACGTCTCCCATTGTTCAGCCACCCCGCTCGGGATGAAGGTATGGGCGGACACGGAGCTTATCGAGATTGACAGACGCAGGCTCGTGTTCAAGGTGGCGGCATACGATGAGCGCGGACTCATCGGAGAGGGCCTGCACGAACGCTTCATCATCGACAACGCAAAATTTCAGGCGAAAGCCGATTCAAAATAGACTTCTTCTATGAAAAAGGACATCTATCTCGCCGCAGGCTGCTTCTGGGGGGCCGAACGGTATCTCAAGGCTATTCACGGAGTGACGGCCACTGAAGTAGGCTATGCCAACGGCGGCATCTCCCATCCGACATACAGGGAGGTGAGTACGGACGGCACGGGCTATGCCGAGACGGTGCATCTCACCTATGAGACCGAGGTAATCGGGCTGGAGAGGATACTCCAGCTTTATTTCAAGGCCATCGACCCGCTCAGCGTCAACAGGCAGGGCGAGGATGTCGGTACGCGCTACCGCACCGGCATCTACTACACGGACGAGAGTGACCTTCCGGCAATCCGCAGGATATGCGAAAGGACTTCCGAAGACCTGGCCTCGCCGCTCGCGGTCGAGGTCAAGCCGCTCAAAAATTTCTACAGGGCGGAAAACGAACACCAGAACTATCTGGAGAAGCATCCCGGAGGATATTGCCACATTCCCGACTCCCTCGTGGAATTCGCGAAGGCGGCATCTGAACCGTCGACCGACTGATGGCCGCCCTCTACTGTCAGGTACTGCTGCCGCTCAGACTGAAGTGGATTCCCTTTTACGGCTCAGATGTTCAGCTGCTGCCCGGACAGGCGGTCAGCGTGATGTTTTCCGGACGCCGATATATAGGCATAGTATGGCGGACGGGGGTCAGGCCTGACGTCCCCGGAGGACGTATCCTGAACATACTCGGGACAGAAGACTCCATAGCCGGACTCGGCGAGGCCGAGATGAAGTTGTGGGAGTTCGTTGCGGAGTATTATCTCTGCACGCTCGGGGAAGTCTATGCCGCCGCTCTCCCCTCCCTCAGGATACAGAGCGAACAGACCGCCGCAGCCAATCTCGCACGGATGCGGAGCCGTCTTGAGAGCATAGACGGCGCACTCTCCGGCAGGCACTGCGAGCGTGTGCGGCTAAGGCTCGAAGCCTCAAGGGAGGAAATCCTGTCGCGAATCCGGAGAGCCGAAGCCTTCCGCAGATCCGGAGAGCCAAAGCCTCTTCCCGACTGTGCGCCGCCAAGACCGCTGCTCATCCGGGGGTACGGTCGCACGGAAATATATGCAGAACACATACGCGAGGCTCTGGAACGGAACGGCCAGGTGCTGCTCCTGACGCCGGAGACGGCATTCTGCGAGCGGCTCGAAGAGACCCTCCGGGGCGAGTTCGGAGCGAGGCTGTCAGTAGTCAATTCGACCAGGACAGCAGTGCAGCGGCGGCGTGCGGCGGATATGCTGCGGAGCGGAGAACCGGCTCTGATACTCGGCACGAGATCGGCGATATTCCTGCCTTTCAACGGACTCTCACTGGTGATAATCGACGAGGAGCAGGACGGATTCTACAAGCAGAGCGAACCAGCACCGCGCTACAGCGGACGGGACTGCGCGATATACCTCGCGGGCCTGCACTCGGCCCGCGTCATCCTCGGTTCGGCCTGCCCTTCGCTGGAGAGTCTGCTCAACTGCGCCGGAGGCAAATACGAACTCCTCGAAGCCGCCCCCCACCCGAAGGGAACGGTGGAAATTATCGACCTCTGCGCGGAACGCAGGAAAAACGGCCTGCGCGGAGTCTTCTCCCGCAAGCTGATTGACGCCGTGCTTGCATCAGGCGGCCCGGTGAGATTCATCCGCGGCTGGGAAAAGGCGGATGAACTGCAGGAGGCGGTCAGGGCCTTGTTCCCCGGGATTGATGCGAGCATCTCCACCCTCGGGGAACTCAAGCGCGACGGAGCCGCCGGCACCGATATGCTCGCCGTCCTCCAGGCCGATGCGCTGCTGTCCAAGGATGACTTCAGAAGCGACGAGAAGGCTCTCCAGACGGTCGCGATGCTGCGGGATTTCGCGCCGCATGTCATCATCCAGAGCGAAGTGCCGCAGAGATTCTCGCCGGAGCGGGACATCGCATCCCTGCTGCCGGAGCGGAAGGCATTCGGATTTCCGCCATATACGCGGCTCGTGGAGATACGCCGTCAGGACGGCGGGGAAACGGTATCGAGGCATTTTCTCAAGCGTGACCGCAGCCTGTCCGCCCGCAAGGCGGAAATATTCAGTTCCATTCCGGAGGGCTGCTACGCCGACGTCGACCCGCAATAGCGCTCACTTCATCCGATACGGGGCATCTTCGTAGAGAAGATAGCGTTTCGCCTTACGTATCCATTTCTGCTCCTCAGCCTTGATATGCTCCTGCACGACGTCGAAGGTGAGAGTGCCGCGCAGATATTCCTCTATGACGGGGTCTGCCAGCTTCACGAAAAGGCCGTCGTACATCTCGAACTCAGAATACCGGTCGGCGAAATGCCTCATCAGCTGCAGGGTATGCAGCAGCGAATGGTATTGCGCTCCCGGACGCAGCATTATCTGGTAGCCGAAGCAGCACTCCCCCGCATAGCGTCCTGCCGCCGGAGTGAACGAGCAGGGGCGCATCATCACCCCTTCCGGGACAGGAAGAAGCCGTACGTCGCCCGTCCTGATGAACGGGGCGCCGAAATACTCGTAAGGCCGGGCCGTGCCGATGGCCGGCGTGACGGAAGTGTTGTTCCACAGTCCGCCCCCGGGATACATATCGCAGCTGAACATCCCCGGTATGTCGGAGGCCGGAGCTATGACCCAGGGCAGGAATTCCTTGCCCGCGCGGGAACACTGGGCGGAGATGATATGGAGGGGGAAACGCGCCCCTATCTCGTTGCAGTACAGGTTGCAGAGTTCGCCGAGGGTGAGTCCGTGGCGGTGCGCCACCTTGGGGGTCCAGATGTCGGACTCCACTGCGGGGGCCGTGCCTTCCACCGTCCTTCCGGCGGGATTGATGTGGTCCACTATATATACGGAAGGCCCCTCCTCCTTGCGGGCGCACATCGACAGCAGCCGCATCACATCCCGGGTATAGTTGAAATACCGCGTGCCGACGTCCTGGATTTCCACCACCACGGCATCGATGCCGTCGAGTTCTTCGGCGCTGAAGTCTATATGCTTGGTCTCCGGGGAGAGTTCACTGCCTGCGGGAGAGAAGAGTTTCACGAGATTGCCCCTCTCCCTGAATATGTCGTAGAGGTAGCGGCTGCCGTAAGGATCCCAGCAGTTCTGCGTGCAGAAGCAGGCGACCCTGCCTTCCTGAAGGCTTCTGTCGAGCTGCTCCTCTATGGGAGTTGTCCTGAACGAGAACATCAGCCTATCAGATTCCTGGCGAGCGCTGCCACTTCCTCTCCCAGCTTCTGCGCCTCGGCTTCGGTCGGGGCCTCGGAGTAGATGCGGATGATGGGTTCCGTATTGGAACGGCGCAGGTGCACCCACTTCCTCTCCGCTTCAAAATCTATCTTCACTCCGTCGACGGTATTGATCCTTTCGTCCTTGAAGTGCTCCTTGACCGCGGAGAGTATCCTCTCTATCAGAGAACTGTCGCTGAGGTCTATGCGGTTTTTCGCTATGAAATACTGCGGAAGCGTGGCCTTGTATGCGCTGACGCTCATCTTTCTGTGCGCAAGATTGCTCAGGAACAGAGCCGTCCCCACCATCGCGTCCCGCCCGTAGTGGCTGGCCGGATAGATGACCCCTCCGTTGCCCTCGCCGCCTATCAGGGCGCCGACTTCGCGCATCTTGGTCGTGACGTTGACCTCCCCTACCGCAGATGCGAAATATTCGCCGCCGTGAGCTTCCGTGACATCCCTCAGCGCCCTTGAAGAGCTGAGGTTGGAGACCGTGCGCAGAGGCTTGACTCCGGCCTTCTCCGCCCGCGAGAGCAGGTAGTCCGCAACGGACACGAGGGTGTATTCCTCCACGAAAGGCTCTCCGTTCTCGCAGATGAACGCCAGACGGTCCACGTCAGGGTCCACGCTGATGCCGAGGTCGGCCTTCTCGCGCAGTACCGTATCGCTAAGTTCCGTGAGGTTTTTCGGCAGCGGCTCCGGATTGTGGGCGAAGTCGCCCGTAGGCTCCCCGTTGAGCAGTATGCACTTCACGCCCAGACGGTCGAGCAGCCGGGGCATTATGATGCCGCCGACGGAATTGACTGAGTCCAGCACCACCTTGAATCCGGCCTCACGCACGGCCTGCACGTCCACGGCCTCGAGTGCAAGGACGGAGTCTATATGTTCGTCGGTAAAATCGTGTTCTTCAATATGGCCGAGCTCATCCACCGGAGCGAAATCGAACTCCCCGCTCTCCGCGAGGGCGAGTATCGCCTGCCCTTCCTCCGCCGTGAGAAACTCTCCCCTTTCGTTGAGCAGCTTGAGGGCGTTCCACTGGCGCGGGTTGTGGCTGGCGGTGATGATGATGCCGCCGTCGGCAGATGCGAAACGCACCGCGAGTTCCGTGGTCGGAGTGGAAGCCAGACCGCATTTCACCACGTCCACGCCGCAGGATATCAGCGTGCCGCACACCAGCTGCTCCACCATCTCGCCGCTCAGGCGCGCGTCCCTGCCGACCGCGACCTTGTAGCGCCCGCCCGAATTCGGCTCCGGCTTCCTCTGCCTGAGACAGGCGCAGTATGCATAAGTGAACTTTACTATATCTACGGGAGTCAGGCCCTCGCCGCACGGTCCGCCGACGGTACCGCGTATTCCTGAAATGGATTTAATCAGTGTCATAACGCTTGCAAAATTACGAAAATTATTCTTATCTTTGCGCCCGGTTTAAAACAAACACTTTTACGATATGAAAAAAGGAATCCATCCCGAAAACTACCGCCTTGTAGCTTTCAAGGATATGTCAAACGAGGAGGTATTCATCACCCGCTCCTGCGCTACCAGCAGGGAGACCATCACCGTCGACGGAGTCGAGTACCCGCTCGTAAAGCTTGAGATTTCCAACACGTCTCACCCTTTCTACACCGGCAAGATGAAAATCGTCGACAGCGCCGGACGAGTTGATATGTTCTACCAGAGATACAAGGCCCGCAAGAAGTAAATCATTGCGGTTCAGGCCACAGACGCGGACTCGGGAAGTACCCCGGTCCGCGTTTTTCAAAACAGCTTCTAAGTATTGCGAAGGTCAAAAAATCCGATAAAATTTCTGCGGGGTCTTGCGTATTCCGAAAATATGCGTACCTTTGCAATCCCGAAAGGAAACCCGGTGGGTTCGTATAACGGTTAGTACTCGAGATTCTCAATCTCGCAATAGGAGTTCGATTCTCCTACCCACTACGAAACAGAGAGGGTGACTGCAGGTCGAAGGACCGCCAGTCACTCTCTTCATTATTCATGTCCGCCGTCCGTATTCAAGCATACCGCGGCCCGGCCCTCCTTTCCGTCGGCGCATACCGTCAGTTCCCGGTCGAAGCGCACCAGACGCACAAACTCGCTCTCGTATTCCGCCGGCATAGCGTCAAGACGCTCCGTGTCGCAGAGTTCGTCCGGACGGGCGTAAGGGTTGACATTGACATATCCGGCATTGAACGAAGTCATATTCTGGAAGAAGTGCGTCCCCTGGCTGGGGTCTATCCGGAAATTGTCCAGACAGCACTCCACTATCAGCTTCGCCTCGGAGATGTCGCTCCAGTGGACCGGAACTCCCAGAGACGGGATGCTCGAACCCCAGCGCCCGTAGCCTATCAGGATGTAATTGCGGCCCTCGGAGCGCAGTTTCGCGTTGAGCGCGGTGACTTCCGCAGCCATCTGACGGGTCTTCAGAATGTCGAAAGCCTCCCGGCGCAGATATATCACGTCCCTTATGCCGCCTATTCTCCCCGGACCTATCGCGCAGCCGGAGCGCAGCAGAGCGTCGCTGCAGTCCAGTTCGTCCCAGTTCACCTCGCTGTACATCCCGTCCGCGGAGATGGGGCGTATCTGAAGCACGTTGAAGATGTCGAAACTTCGCTTGCCTCCCCTGTCGAGATTGGCCGCGAACTCCAGCTCCACCCCGCACTTGACCTCCTTCTGGGTGATTTCGAGAAGTTCGTTGAGTATGTCCGCAAGCGGGAAAGTCCCGTACTTGAGTATATGCGAGAAGGTGACGAACTTGGGGCCTTCCGGCACGGGCGAATCCACTATCCGCTGATTCTCGAAGTCCCAGGTCGACACGACCTTCGGGAACGAGCGGAAGCGTCCGCAGTCCGACACGGCTATCCTTTCGAGATTGACGGCATCGTCCACCGAAGTCTTGAACCTGTCCGGCTGGAGATTGAGGGCGTACATCACCTGCTGCGTCTCCCGCATCGTGAGGTCCGGAGTGGAAGTCTGCAGCACGTTGCGCGGATACTTCGGAGAGAATCTCAGCACCTGCTCCCCGTCCACCACGGCCTTGCCCAGTCCGAAGGCGAGCTTCGCCACCCCGTCCTCCGGCTTCTCATAGCCGATGGGGTAGAAGTTGACCGAGCGGGCCACTCCGGAGAAGGTCGGGAAATAGTAGCCCGAATCCCCGCTGCCGCATATCTCCTGTATGACGATGGCCATCTTCTCCTCCGATATCACATTGGAAGTGGAGATGATATACCCCCTCGAAGAAGCGAAATACACCGATGCATACACGCTCTTGATGGCCTTGGAGAGCAGCCGCAGCTCCTGGTCCTCGTTTTCGGTATGCGGGATCATATAGGTGGAATACACCCCGGCGAAAGGCTGGTAGTAGGAATCCTCCAGCTTGGATGAAGACCTGACCGCCAGAGGTTTGCGGACATTGCGTATGAAGACCCTCAGGTCCTCGGTAAGATCCGCCGGCAGAGTGGAGGCGACGAATTCGGAGAGTATCTCGGCATCGGAGATGTCGGAATTGATTACGTACTGGAGTCCGTTCTCTATGATGAAACGGTCGAAATACTCCGTCGTGATGACGAGCGTGCGCGGCACCAGCACCCTTACGTCCTCCCACTTGTCATAGAGGTCGTATTTCTGCAGGATATGGTTGAGAAACGCCAGACCTCTCGCCTTGCCGCCCAGGGAGCCGTTGCCTATGCGCGCGAACCATATCGCGTCGTTATACGAATTGCGGTCGAATCGCGCGACCACTCCCAGGCCCTGATTGATGCGGTAGTCGTGTATCTTGTTCAGGTTCATCTTCCTGACTTCGGACACGTCGGTGTCCCGGCCTATCCTTATCGGACGGAAAAGGTCGCCTATCGAGAAGAGTCCGCGCCCGTAGAGCCAGCGCGAGATATAGTTCTTGTCGGCGAAATACCGCAGCGCGTCGTCGGAGATGGTCGCGATGACCTTCTCGAACTCGTAGAGGTCCCTCGCCCGCGCAATCTCCTGCCCCGTCTCCGGGTCGGTGACGATGAAGTCCCCGAATCCGAACTCCCTGCCTATATATTCGCTGACGTCGTGTGTCAGGGTCTTGGAAGTCTTGCGCACGAATCCCACCCCGAGCTGCTCGGCCACGCTGCGCATACTCTCCTGCGAAGACTGCATCAGGAACGGCATAGTGGGGTTGTCCTCCCTGACCAGGCGGCACAGGCTGACTCCGGCGTCGCTCTTCTCGTCCTCCGGCCTGTCCCCATCGTGCAGCACGAAGCCCACGTCGGAGATGACCCCTATTATGTTCGACTTGTATTTCCCGTAGAGAGCCACTGCGTCATCGTAGTTGGTCGCCATCAGGATTTTGGGACGGGCACGCTTGCGCATCACCTGCTGCTCCTCGTTGAGCGCGTCACGGACAGCCTCGCTGTTCTGCTGCAGCACAAGCTTGTAGAGCAGAGGGAGATAAGTCGAATAATACCGTACCGAATCCTCCACGAGCAGTATCGCCCTCGCCCCCATACGGAGTATGTCGTGTTCGGCGTTGAGCCTGTCCTCGAGAAGCTTGATGATGGCGATGATGATGTCGGTGCTGCTGTTCCAGCAGAACACGTAATCGATGCAGGAGCGGTCGCTGCTCTCGATGTTGCGGTAGATTTCCCGTGAGAACGCGCTCAGCAGGACTATCGGGGTCTCCGGGCAGAGCTGCTTGGCCTGCCGCGAAAATCCGAACACGTCCAGCTCCCCGACATTGTACATCGTGATGATGAGGTCGAAGCGCCCCTCTCCCCCTTTCAGCACGTCGAGAGCCTCGACGGTGGATTCCGCCCGCAGTATCGACGGCGGGTTGCTGAGGTTGAGTTCGGCATATTCCCGGCTGATGAGTTCCTCTATATGCCCGTCCTCCTCCAGGGAGAAGCTGTCGTAGTTGTTGCAGACGAGGAGAATACGGCGTATCCTCCTCGCCATCAGCTTGGTGTAGTCCTGCAGAACGCTCATTTCCAAACGCTTCCCTATACGAGTCCCTGGTCAGCCATCGCGTTGGCCACCTTGATGAAACCGGCGATGTTGGCACCCTTGACATAGTTGACATAGCCGTCCTCCTCGCGCCCGTACTTGAGGCAGGCGGAGTGGATGTCGGACATTATCCGGTGCAGACGGGTGTCCACCTCTTCGGAAGTCCATTTCTGCCTGATGGAGTTCTGGGTCATCTCCAGTCCGGAAGTGGCCACTCCTCCGGCATTGGACGCCTTGCCCGGAGAGTAGAGTATCCTCGCCTTCTGGAAGAGGGCTATGGCCTCCGGCGTGGAAGGCATATTCGCCCCCTCCACCACGCAGAAGCAGCCTCCATCGAGCAGGGCCTTTGCGTCGCTTTCCTCTATCTCGTTCTGCGTCGCGCAAGGCAGGGCTATGTCGCAGGCGATTCTCCACGGACGCTCGCCCGGGAAATACTGCGCCTTAGGGTATTCCTTGACGTATTCGCTGATTCTTCCGCGCCTCACATTCTTGAGATTAAGCACGAAGGAGAGCTTCTCCTCGTCGAGGCCGTCCGGGTCGTGGACGAAGCCGTCGGAATCCGAGAGGGTGACGACCTTGGCCCCGAGACGCATAGCCTTCTGCGCCGCATACTGAGCCACGTTTCCGGATCCGGACACCAGCACCGTCCGGCCCTCGAAGGACTCGCCGCGGAGGGCGAGCATCTCCTGCGCGAAATAGCAGACCCCGTAGCCCGTGGCCTCCGGACGCAGCAGACTGCCGCCCCAGCCGAGGCCCTTGCCCGTGAGAGTCCCGGTAAATTCGTCCCTGAGCCGCTTGTACTGGCCGAAGAGGAATCCTATCTCGCGTCCTCCTACCCCGATGTCGCCCGCAGGCACGTCGGTGTCCGGCCCTATATGCCGGCAGAGTTCGGTCATAAAACTCTGGCAGAACCGCATCACCTCCGCATCGCTGCGTCCGCGCGGATTGAAGTCCGAACCGCCCTTAGCCCCGCCCATAGGAAGGGTGGTCAGGGAATTCTTGAACACCTGCTCGAAGGCGAGGAACTTCATAATGCTGAGGTTGACGCTGGAGTGGAACCGTATCCCGCCCTTGTATGGGCCGAGGGCGCTGTTCATCTGCACGCGGAACCCCCTGTTGATGTGTATCTCCCCCCTGTCGTCCATCCACGGAACGCGGAATATGATGACCCTCTCCGGCTCGGTCATCCTTTCGAGAATCTTGAGATCGAGGAAGTGCGGGTAGGCCGTCACGTAGGAGGCCACGCTCTCAACCACTTCCCTCACCGCCTGGTGGAACTCCTTCTCACCGGGGTTGCGGGCGATCAGCTCTGACATAAAGCGATCGACATAATTTGCTGTAAATTTATCCATAACGGTATTGTATAAGGTAATTTCAACAAACTTAAGGAAAAATTTCCGAATTATCACTATCTTCGCCCCGATGGGACACAAGAGGACAGTTTCGGCATTCTTCTGCATTCTGGCGTTTGCGGTGGTATTCGCCCACTCCGTCGTACCGCACGAGCATCACTGCGATGAAGCGGTGGAGCGGCATATCCATCATTTCCAGCATTGCGAAGGTCTGAATACCTTCGTGCTGACACACGACAGCTCCGACTTGTCCGCTGGCGGCTGCGCCCTTCTTATGGCGGCTATGCTTCCGGAGATTCTCCGCACGGATGACGGACTCCGCGAAGTTCCGGGGCGGACACTCTTCGACCTTTCCGACCATTTCCGCGCCGGACTCCGGCCCGATATCCCGCACGGAGCGCTGAGAGGCCCTCCGGAGAACATCTGATCTCCTTTTGCGGAAGCCTCCGAGCGGCGGCTTCCCCGCACTCCCGCTTTCCGAAGGGAGCATCTTCCGCCCGTGGCGGCGGAAACGGTCAACAATCACTATAGTCACAGATGAGAAAAATACTTGCTCTGGCAGCCCTGTGCGCAGTATTCTGCACGGCCTGCCACAATACCGGGTACGGCGGTCACGGGGACGCCGAAGCCCACGGACACGAACTCGAGTCCGAACACAATCACGAACACGAACACGACCACGAACACGGGCACGATCACAGCCACGCGCACGAGACAGTGCAGATAACCCTCTATGACAATAATCTGGAGGTCTTCGCGGAGACACAGCCCCTCGTCTCCGGACAACAGGCGGAACTGCTCGTACATCTCACTTCCATCCCGGACTTCAAGCCGCTGAAAGACGGCAAGGTGAGCGTAAGCCTCCTCGATGCCGGCGGTACGGAAATCTCCTCGGAGGCGACCCCGTCCGCGACAGAAGGCATATACAAGGCGGCTCTCACCCCTTCTTCCGAGGGCGCGGCGAGCCTGAATTTCAATGTCAACGGGACTCTTCTCGGCACGGAAGTCACCGTATATCACTGCGAACACGATGCGGAAGAAGCCGGAGCGGAAATCCCCGAAGCGGGAGGCAACCGCGTCAGCTTCACCAAGGAGCAGAGCTGGAAAGTGGACTTCGCCACCGAACCCTGCCGCCGCGAATCCATAGGGCAGACGATACGCTGCGTCGGGCAGATACTCCCCGCGCAGAGCGGAGAGCAGCTCATCACGGCCAAGGCCTCGGGCATAGTCAGCTTCGCCGGCGGGAGTCTGCTTCCCGGCAGTCCCGTACGCAAGGGTGAGGCGCTTCTCTACATAGGCAGCGACGGAATCGCCGACTCCAATATGGACGTGCGCTACATCGAGGCGAAGAGCGAATATGAGCGCGCCGCCGGAGAATACACCCGCAAATCCGCTCTCGCCGGGGACAGAATCGTCAGCCAGAGCGAATTGAGCGAGGCAAAAGCCGCATACGAAAGCGCCAGGGCCGCATACGAAAACCTTGAGCGCAACTACCGCGACGGCCGCTTCGCCGCAAGTTCCGACATCGACGGATATGTGGACGAAGTCCTCGTATCCAACGGGGAATATGTCGAGTCGGGCCGTACCCTCGCCACCGTAAACGGCAACGGCAGGCTTCTGGTGGAAGCAAGACTGCAGGCGAAGTGGCACAATGTGCTGAACGGCGGAATCGAAAGCGCCAACTTCAAGTTTCCCGGAGACGACAGAGTGCGGACTCTGGGCGAGCTGGGCGGCAGAACGGTGTCCGTGGGCCGCAGCGTATCCGCGGACAGTCCGCTGATCCCGGTATGCTTCGAGATTTCCGGCGGGGACGCCCTGCTTCCAGGCACTTTCGCCGACATCTACATCAAGACCAGGGGAGGACGGGAAGCCGTCACCGTAGCGAGCGGAGCGGTCGTGGAGGAAACGGGCAACTACTTCGTCTATAGGCAGCTCACCCCGGAACTCTTCGAGAAGATACAGGTAGGGGTCGGCGTCAGCGACGGCGTGCGCACGGAAATCGTCTCCGGACTGGACGGGGACGAGCGTGTGGTCAGCAGAGGCGCGGTCATCGTCAAGCTCGCGCAGGCCGCCGGAGGACTTGACGCACACTCGGGACACGTACATTGACGCGCTATGAACTGGCTTAACGGAATCATACGGTTTTCGCTGAAAAACCGTCTGCTGGTGCTGCTGGGTGCGGCGCTGGTAATCGCCGGAGGACTCTGGAGCGCAAGCCGGACCGACATCGACGTGTTCCCCGACCTGACCGCCCCGACTGTGGTGATTATGTCTGACGCGCACGGGATGTCCGCCGAGGAGGTGGAACGGCTCGTGACCTTCCCGGTCGAGACCGCCGTCAACGGCGCGACCAATGTGCGCCGCGTCCGTTCGTCCTCGATGTACGGATATTCCTTCGTCTGGGTGGAATTCGACTGGGGTATGGACATTTTCCGTGCGAGACAGATTGTCTCGGAGAAGATGGTCACCGTGGGAGAATCCCTGCCGGAGGGCATCACTCCCGTACTGGCCCCTCAGTCCAGCGTGATGGGCGAAATCATATTCCTCGGACTCCAGTCCGAATCAGGGCGTACCTCCATGATGGAACTCCGCGACATTGCGGACTGGGTTGTCAAGCCCGCGATACTCGCCACCGGAGGCGTGTCGCAGGTGACGGTGCTGGGAGGCGAGGAGAAGCAGTACCAGATTATCGCCGACCAGTCCCGGATGGAGGCCTACGGAGTGACGATGGCGGAACTCGAAGAAGTGGGCAGGTCGCTGAGCGTCAATACGGAAGGCGGCATTGTCCGCGACTGGGGCAACGAATACGCCCTCCGGGGGATAGCCCGTACCACGGACCTGGACGAACTCGGAAATTCCCTCGTGAAGATGGGGGCTTACGGTCCGGTGACCCTCTCGGATGTGGCGGAGATAAGGACCGGAGCCGCAGTGAAACTCGGGACCGCCTCGCAGAACGGCAGGCCCGCCGTCATCATCTCCATCAGCAAGCAGCCCAACATCAACACTCTCAAGGTCACGAAGGCCATAGAGGACAATCTCAAGAGCGTGGCGGAATCCCTGCCTGCGGACGTCAGGATGGACACGCGCATTTTCCGTCAGGCCGACTTCATCCAGGCTTCCGTCGGGAATGTGGGCAGCGCCCTGTTGGAAGGGGCCATATTCGTGATAGTCATTCTGTTCCTCTTCCTCGGCAACTTCAGGACGACGGTGATTTCGGTATTCGCCATCCCGCTTTCGCTGCTCGCCACCATCATCGTGCTGTACGCCCTCGGGATGGACATCAACACTATGACCCTCGGGGGTATGTGCATCGCGATAGGCTCCCTTGTAGACGATGCCATCATCGACGTGGAGAACGTCTATAAACGCCTAAGGCAGAACCACCGCAAGAGCGCCGCAGAGCGGGAGAAGGTCTTCGACGTGGTGTTTGAAGGCTCGCGGGAGATACGCTCGTCGGTAATCAACGCCACGCTCATCATTATGGTGGCGTTCACTCCACTCTTCTTCCTCAGCGGGATGGAGGGACGGCTGCTCAAGCCGCTGGGCGTCACCTACATCATCTCCCTCTTTATGTCGCTCATCGTGGCTATGACCATCACTCCGCTGCTCTGCAAGGATTTGCTGACCGGCGATAAATACCTGACCCGCAACGAGGGCGAGAGCTGGCTCAGCCGCAATCTCGGATACATCTACGGGAAGGCCCTCGGAGCGGTCCTCCGACACAAGAAGGCCGTGATGGGCGCGACCGCAGTCCTGCTCGTCGGTGCGGTGGCCGTGTTCACGCAGATGGGCAGCAGCTTCCTTCCGGACTTCAACGAAGGCTCGATGACGATAGCCGCCGTGACCCGTCAGGGCGCGTCGCTTGAAGTCAGCGACGAACTGGGAGCGCTGATGGAAAAGGAGCTGCTCGCCATCCCGGAGGTCACGAGCACTTCCAGGCGCACCGGACGCGGAGACCTCGACGAACACTCTCAGGCCACCAACGGGGCCGAGATGGATGTGAACTTCACCTTGAAGGACAGGCCTAAGGAGGCCGTGTTCAATGATGTGCGCAGCCGTCTCAACTCCATCCCCGGCGTGGCGGTGACTGTCGGACAGCCGCTCGGACACCGTATCGACCATATGCTCTCCGGCACCAAGGCCGCAATCGCCGTCAAGATATTCGGCACCGACCTGGCTACGATGCAGATGATGGGCAATACCATCAAGAGCCGCATCTCCGGAATAGAGGGTCTTGTCGACGCTTCCGTCGAGCAGCAGGCCTCCACGCCGCAGATACAGATCAGGGCCAACAGGGCCGCACTCGCGCAGTACGGCATCAGCATCGCCGACTTCAACCGTTTCGTGGAGCTGGCCTTCTCCGGCGAGAAACTCTCCGACATCTATGAAGGGCAGCGCCGCTACGATGTGGTGCTGCGGCTCGGAGACGAGAGCTCCAGAACGCTGGAAGGAGTGCGCAACTCTCTGATAGACACCGGCACGGGGAGCAAGGTCGCCCTCAGCCAGGTGGCGGACATAGTCTCCACCTCCGGCCCCAACGCCATCAGCAGGGAGAACGTGCAGCGCAAGATAGTCGTCTCCGCCAATGTCAGCGGACGCGATGTGGGCAGCGTGGTGGCGGATGTGCAGAAGGCTGTGGCCGAATCGGTGCAGCTTCCCGAAGGCTACCGCATCGAGTACGGCGGACAGTTCGAGAGCGCGAGAAGCGCGTCCCGCACCCTCGCCCTTGCCACGATACTCGCGGTGCTGGCGATTTTCCTGCTTCTCTACCTTGAGTTCAGGGACGTGGCCCTCTCCGGCATAGTGCTGGCGAGCCTGCCTCTGGCCCTCGTGGGAGGGGTGTTCGCGGTGTGGATAAGTTCGGCCGTGGTGAGCATCCCGTCCATCATCGGATTCATCACCCTCTTCGGCATCGCCACGCGCAACGGCGTGCTGCTCATCAACCGCTACCGGCAGCTGCGCCACGACGGCGAGAGCCTCCGCCAGAGCGTCATAGACGGCTCCGTGGACAGGCTCAACCCCATACTGATGACGGCCCTCACCTCAGCCCTGGCCCTGATTCCGCTCATCTTCAACGGCGACAAGACCGGCAACGAAATCCAGAGTCCTATGGCGGTGGTGGTGCTTGGCGGTCTGCTGACCTCCACCCTG
>CAVGPE010000019.1:0-3545 GCA_963631065.1 Ruminococcus bicirculans (ex Wegman et al. 2014) | reverse complement strand
AAAAAAGAAAAAATCACAATGAAAACAGCATATCATATTCCTATCCGCCTCCTCCTCCAGTCCCTCTGCCTCGCGGCTTTCTGCGTGACGGGGGCGGCACAGGATTTCAGCGCCGTCCTCTCCTCGGTGGAGGAGAACAGCCCGGCTCTCCGTACTCTGCGTTCGGAAGCCGCAGCCGACAGGATGGCCGCCCGCACGGGACTTGCGCCGGACGACCCGGAAATCGAATTCGGCTATCTCTGGGAGACTGCCGCCCCGGAAGGAGGACACCGTATCGACATAAGCGTGATGCAGAGCTTCGCCTTTCCAAGCGTATACTATTGGAAGAAAAGGATTTCCGATGGGGAATGCGCCGCCGCCGACTACCGCTACGCCGTCGCGAGGAAGAAGGTCCTGCTGGAGGCCGGACAGCTCTGCATCGAGCTCACCTACCGCAACGCCCTGCAGAAGGAGCTTGACAGATGCCTGCAAAACGCCGGGGCCATCAGTAAGGCCTGGCAGGAGAAATACGACTCCGGAGCCGCAGGCATCCTCGACCTCAACAGGGCGAGGTTCGCCCTCCTCTCGGCATCGCGCACGGCAAGGAGCAATTCCATCGAGCGTGACGCGCTGCTCTCGGAACTCCGCACTCTCAACGGCGGCAAGGAGATAGAGTTCGGATTCGACGAGTTCGCCTCCCCTCTCCTCCCGGACGACTTCGAACTCTGGTACGCCGAGGCCGTCAATATGAGCAGCGAGCTGCAGGCCCTGGAGAACGACCTCCGCACGGCAGAGTCCGCCACCCGTCTGGCCGCCGCCGAGCGGCTTCCGGAATTCTCCATAGGCTATGTCTCCGAAAGGGTGAGCGGCAGCACGTTCCAGGGCATAGGAGCCGGGATTTCCATCCCACTCTGGGAGCATCACGGCAAGCACAAGGCGGCCAAAGCGCGTTATGCGGCAGTCGAGGCCAGGCTGCAGGAAGAATATCTCCGCTTCCACGATTCGCTCAAGGCAAGATACGACAAGGCCCGGAATCTCGCGGACCTCTGCCTGGAGCATCGGGAGACTCTTGCCGGACTCAGCCCGTCAGGCCTCCTCTACGAGGCTCTTCAGAGCGGGGAAATCACTCTTGAGGAATATGTCTACGGCATAGAACTCTGGTACGACTCGCTCGCCGAACTGCTGGAGATCGAGAGGGATTGCCACAGCCTGATCGCCGAACTCGAAAGTTTTGCCGGATAGCGCGACACTCCCAAATATGCCCGCCAACCCGACAGGCCCTACCAGCCCTTGCGTATGTTGTCGGCTACCATAGACACGAGCCGCGACAGGGATGTCGTGCTTGCCCATGCGCTGTGAGGAGAGAATCGGAAGCGTTCCGGATGCTTAAGATGCAGCAGAGGACTGTCGGAAGGCAGCGGCTCCTCTTCGAATACGTCAAGCGCAGCTCCGGCGATGACTCCCCCGTCGACGGCGCGGGCGAGCGCGGCCTCGTCCACTATTCCTCCCCGGCCGAGATTGAGCAGCACCGCGCTGCGTTTCATCATAGCGAGTTCCGCCTCCCCTATCAGATTGCGAGTCCTCTCGTTGAGCGGCGCGTGGATGCTCACGACATCCGAGGATGAGAGCAGTTCGCCCAGGCTCAGGCTCGGATAGTCCCTGTTGTGGGAAGTGCCGGACGTGGAGAAATACACCACCTTCATCCCGAAGGCGGAAGCGATGGAGGCGACCCTCGTCCCTATGGCCCCCATCCCTATTATGCCCATAGTCCTGCCGCAGAGTTCGACGGCAGGATGGCTCACGTCGGTGAATATGCCGCTGCGGGAATATTTCCCGCTCTTCACGCAGCCGTCCAGATACGGCGCATTGCCCAGCAGCGACAGCAGATGGGTGAAGGCGGCCTGCGAGACGGCGTCGGTGGAGTATCCCGCCACGTTCCGCACTATTATCCCCCTCCTCTGCGCCGCGTCGAGGTCGATATTGTTCACTCCCGTGGCGGATTCGCAGACCAGACGGAGCTTCGGGGCGCGGGAGAGCAGCTCATCGTCCACCCTCACCTTGTTGACCATCAGCACCTCGCAGTCCCCCACACGCTCCAGAGACTCCTCCCTGCTGCTCGTGTGATAGGTGACGAGTTCACCCAGCTGCCTTATCTCGTCGAGCGGGGTATCCCCCAGCGTCGAAGCGTCAAGATATACTATCTTCATATCGTCTTGTCATATATATCCTTGATAACCAGACCCGCGAGCGTCATTCCGAAGATGGCGGTGATATGCGCGGCGGTGCCGTTGATGACGGCCTTGCCCGATGCGGCGGCCTCCTCGCGCATAGCCGCGTCAGCGGATGCGAGCCCCCTGTTCTCCAACACTTCATCCCCGTAGATGCAGAGGAACGAATGTTCCTTCACACCTCCCTCGCGACGCAGTTTCTTGCGCAGGGCGGCCCCCAGAGGGCAGTCCCTGACTTTCCAGAAGTTTCCGACCCTGACGCGGGTCGGGTCTATCTTCAGAGCGGCCCCCAGCGAGGAGAAGAACACCCCCCGCGCAGCCATTCCGCGCCTGATGAGGTCGGCCTTGTCTTTCAGAGAGTCTATCGCGTCGATGACATAGTCGTACTCATCCAGCGCGAAGTCGTCCGCAGTCTGTGCGCCGTATTGCCTGCACAGCGCCGTAATCTCCGCATCGGGGCTGATTTCCAGCAGCCTTTCCCTGAGGACTTCCACCTTAATCTTCCCGACCGTCCGCGAGGTAGCCATAAGCTGGCGGTTGACATTGCTCGCGCTCACTCTGTCGAAATCCGCTATCGTCAGCCGCTTCACGCCGGAGCGCACCAGCGCCTCGGCGCACCAGCTCCCCACGCCCCCTACTCCGAAGAGGATGACGCGGGAGCGGCATATCGCCTCCTGCACATCCTCCCCCACAAGGAGCGTAGTCCTCTGGAGATAAGCGTCCATCATTCTCCCGGGCTACTTCCCGGCAACGGCGTCAATCTCGACCTTCGCCCCCTTGGGCAGAGCGGCCACCTGATAGCAGACGCGGGCCGGCTTGTCGCCCTTGAAATACTCGGCATATACCGCGTTCATCGCCCCGAAATCGGCGATATCCGCCAGCAGGACCGTCGTCTTCACGACATCCCCGAACCCGAGTCCGGCCTCCTCAAGCACATATCCGAGATTGTCCAGACTGCGGCGCGTCTGCGCCTCGACGCCCTCCGGCATCTGTCCCGTCGCCGGATCCGTCGGAAGCTGTCCGGAGACGAAGAGCGTCCCGTTGAGTTCCACCGCCTGAGAATACGGTCCGACGGCCGCCGGAGCCTTTGCTGATGCTATTGTCTTTTTCATCTTCAGTAAATCTTTTTTGCTCCGCAAATTTAGGAAGATGTTTTGGAATTACGGATAGTAAACCCTACCTTTATAGCTGTTATGAAACCACATTTTTACTCTCTTTTGACCATTCTTTCGCTCCTGATGCCGCTTTCCGGCGTACAGGCACGCGAGGTCATCAGCCTCAACCGCGACTGGCAGTTCCGCTACGAGGCCTCCCAGCAGTGGGAAAACGTCACTCTGC
>CAVGPE010000018.1:0-9666 GCA_963631065.1 Ruminococcus bicirculans (ex Wegman et al. 2014) | reverse complement strand
ATCCCGTTATGGTCAGGTATCCTGTCTGGTACATAAGGGTAATAGGCTCCGGGCCGGTATAGTTCGTTCCGGACAGGACCTCGGCTGAGACGTCATCCTTGGAAATCTTATCGAGATTATAATTCCCTTTCTTCAGGTAACGCACAAGGAAAGTGGGTGTACCCGTCTCGAACCAGTACATTCGGAAACGGTTGGCCTTGAAAGTATTGAGCAGGCTGAACGGGTTATAGACTCCGGGGGCGTCTTCACAGAAATGATATCCGTCATACATCGTCTTCAGCCGCCCGTAGCACTCGTCCTTGGACATACCGTTCACCGCGGCCAGCTCCTCTACGCTGGAATCGAAATATTCCTTGAGCTCGGCCTCAGATATGCCGCAAATCCCGGCGGACTGAAAGTCCATCGAGATGTCGGTCAGATTGTTCAGCCCGCTGAAGATGCTCATCTTCCCGAGTTTCGACACTCCGGTCAGAAAAGCGAAGCGTATGCTCTCGTCCCGTCCTTTGATTACGCTGTAGAAGCCCTGAAGCTCGCGGCGGAACTTATCCGCCAGAGTCCCGTCGTCGATGTTGTCTATGACCGGCTTGTCATACTCGTCTATGAGAATCACCACCTTTCTCCCGGTCTTCTTCCGTGCCGCATCGATTACGGCTATGAATCGGCTTTCCGGATTCACGAACTTCTCAGTTACGTCATACGCCTTCTCCCACTTCCTCAAATGCAGGTCAAGTTTCTCGCTGAGGTCACCGGGCGAGGTGTACTTGCTTCCGGTAAAGTCCAGATGCAGCACCGGATATTCCGCCCATTCTTTTTCAAGCTTTTCAATGGCCAGTCCGCCGAACAGCTCCTTCCTCCCACGGAAATATGCCTCTATGGTGGATACGAGCAGGCTCTTGCCGAATCTGCGGGGACGGCTCAAGAAATAGTATTGACCTGTGGATACAAGGTCATAGACCAGTGCGGTCTTGTCCACATAGACGTATCCGCCTTCGCGGATTTTCTCAAAACTCTGAATTCCAATCGGATAAAGCATACCGGTTTCCTCCCCTGTTTCTGGTTTCCGTGCAAATATAAGAAGTTGTTTTGAAAATATGACACCCGCCATTTATGCAGGACGAGTCCTTATCTTCAGAAATCGCCGGCTCGTCAGTCTTCCTCCTACCGCGCCGAGTCCTTGACGCTGTCCGGGATGGTGCAGGAGCGGTAGCTGTAGCTGTCGCCGCTCCCGACTGCGGTGAGCGTGAGCGAACCGTCACCGCTCCCGACCGAGTAGTCGCAGGCCCAGGACGAGCCGTCGCTGTACTTCCCGCTGAGAGTCTCCCCGCTGAGAGTCCAGCTGCCGCCGTAAGCGGCGAATCTTCCCGCGCCCAGCTGCTGGTAGAGGGAGAACGTCCCGCCCGAGGCGAATTCGACATAGACCACCACGGTCTCGTCCCCCACGACGGCGCTCTTCGTGCCGAAGCTGACGGAGACAAGCTCCCACTCTCCCTCGACGCCGCCCGAAGCCGGCTGCGGATTGTCCTTCCTGCAGGCCGCCACCGCGATGAGCGCGGAGGCCAGTATCAAAATAAACCTTTTCATCATCATAACCATCCTCCGTTTTTGCTTCTCGCAGACCTGACGATTATCGAGACATCCTGATGTATGGCCATCCCGCCTATGGCGTCATCCCCGCCGACGGCGGTGCCGCCGCCCACGGCGTTGATCCTGAGCTTCGCGGAGCCGCACTTCGTAGGGTGGATGTAGAGCCTGCCGTACTTGATATACGGCTTCTCGGTGAGACCTATGGCCTCGGCGGCCTCGTCAGTGTATTCGATGTCAAGATAGGTGAGGTTGACCGAAGCCGAGCCGAAATGCCCCGACAGGTCGAGCCACTGGTTCTCGCCGGCGGCTGCGGTGAGGCACGGAGTCCCCTCTATCTTCATCATAAGCCTCCAGCTGTCTATCGAGCCGGTACCCATCTGCTTGCGATAGCTTGCGAGTGACGGAGCTGCAGGAGCGCCGGCTACGCGGTCTTTCGCGCCGGCCGAGGCAAGCTTGGTCTCGAAATCATTGGCGGCAGCCAGCAGCATTTCTTTGAATTCCTTGACTGAGTAATGCTTGCCGAGCTTCTTGGCGTAGGACAGACCGAGAGCCACTATCCCGGAGACGTGCGGGCAGGCCATCGAGGTACCCTGCATATAGCCGTAGTCCGCCCCGTCGTAAAGTTCGGACGGCAGAGTGGACAGTACAAGTCCCTTTCTGTTTGTCCACGGAGCGAGGTACGCCTCGCCTCCAGGAGCGACTATGTTGCAGCCGGGGCCGTAGTTGGTATAGTAAGCCGGGAGGAAATCTGGCCCGAAGGCGGAGACGCTTATGATATCGTTGAGAGCCCCCGGATAGGTTGCATAGGGGTCGCCGTCGTTGCCTGCGGCGAAGACGGCTATGCCTCCGTCAAGGACATCGTTGTTCCTGGTGGCCTCGAAATACTTGATGGCATCATATTCCATGCTGTTGGAACCGCGATTGCCATTGCGGTAGGCTTCATCCGAAAGAAAGGAGCCTCCCGTGTAGCCGAAGGAGCAGGAGATGACGGACGCGCCGTTGTCGGCGGCGTATTTGATGGCCTTGGCGGTAATATAAGATGAACCCCCATAACCGCCGTCGAATATCTGGCAGGACATTATCTTCACCCCGTCGCCCGCGCCGCTGCCTCCCGCGACTCCGCAGACCCCGATGCCGTTGTTGTTGACTGCGGCGATAGTGCCGGCGCAGTGCGTCCCGTGGCCGGTGTCTCCGGTCTTGTCCCAGCTTATGGGGCCGTCGGCGACGAAGTTCCAGCCGTGCAGGTCCTCTGTCCCCTTGGGATTGGTCCACATATTGGCCGCAAGGTCCGGATGGGTGTATTTCACGCCTTCGTCCACCACCGCCACGATGATGGAACCGTCGCCTGCTGTGAGGCTGCTCCAGACATCCTTGACATTGATATCCGCCCCCTTATAGACAGAAGTGGCGACGGAAGCGTTGCCGGTGTTGATATAGTGCCACTGGTCGGCAAGATACGGGTCGTTTAACGACATCCCCGCAGCTGCCGTCAATGCGGGCCTCGGGACTTCGGACGATTCGTACGGATAGACTATGCAGTCCGAGGCCTTGGTATAGACAGAGTTGTACTCCACGGAGCATACCTCGGCGACGGCGGAGAGCCTCCCTGCGAGCGCTTCAATCTCCTCCCCGTCGGAGACGGGTATAAGATACCAGCGGTCAAGGCCGAAGCGCTCTTCAAGCTCCTCCTTGCCCTCTGCTGACGGGAGCGCCCTGCTGACGCCGTGCACGCCCTCGACGGCCTCCAGCAGAGATGCGTCGCAGCCGTCGTTGAGCTTGACGAGCAGCACATCCTCCGACGCACCGGCGCGTGTGTTAACTATCTTCGCGGCTGCCGCGCTCTCCGGAGCAGAATTCTCCACCGTGAGACGCTCCGCGCATCCGGTCAGGGCCGCCGCCCCGAAGCCGGCAAGAGCCAAGAGTTGGAATATCTTCATAATCGGTTGAAATTAAGAGAACCCGGCCTTGTCATCAGGGCCGGGTTCTGATATTGTCAATATGGTTTACTCCGCGATGAACTCGACCTGATTGCTCTTGAGGCAGCTCCCGTCGAAGTTTCTGTTGAAGCTTTTTTCAATCGCCTTGGCGCTGAAGACGGCTACTCTCGGGCTGTACTCCAGGCTGAGTCCGGCAAAGCCCCTGACATAAAGCTTCGCGGCCCCGCTCACGGAAGATTTCTGAGAGCCGTCAGCGGCGACAGGGAAGTTGTGGCCTTCCGCGAGTACAAAAGTCTCGATGCCGCCATTAAAAGCTCCATAATACTTCCCGTTCTCATCAAACACGATATAGGCGACGGCGAACGAAATGGTGCCGCTCTCCGCATCGTATGAGCTTATCTTGCCGTATTGGGCGATCTGCTCGTCCGTAGCTCCTCTGTACTTCATATACTGGTTATATTCCACTACATATATCGGAAAATCGTAATATGTTTCTCCGCTCTCCTGCATCGGGATGGCTATCTCTCCGCTCTCGGCATCATAAGTGAAAGTGAAATCCACATTGCTGCACCATGGTGCTATGACATAGGTGTTCGCTTCATTAGGATTCTGGAAGAGTTCCAGATCCTTGTCGACAGCAGGATTTTTGTCGTCATCCACAAGGAAGCCTGAACCATAGGTGTAGTCGCCGGTTCCGAGCTTGACAAAGGCAAGGCCGTCGGTGGTTATCTCCGCAGTCTTGACCGTGGATTTGTAGCCGTTGGTCGCCCAGACTACCAGCGTATAATCAGTCAAAGCCTTGAGTCCGGCGTAGATGTCGGAATAGCCTGAGCCGTTGATGAGTTCGAGGTTCTCCGCGCTGACTTCTTCGAGTTTCTTGATGTCCTCGTTGATGTCTTCGCTGAGGTCCGCCGTAGGGAGGACACCGAGCTTGACGCTCGTGAGATCCTTGCCGTAAACATAGAATGCTACGGAGTTGGTCTTGTTGTATCCGAGAGCCTCATAGCGTGAAGTAAGCTCGATTCCGGCGTTGACGTTGACTGCGTAGTTCTCCTCGTCCCCGGAAGCCACATAGCTGAACTCTGCGGAGCAGCTTCCCTGAACGGCTCCGGCATCATCGAAGCTTACCGCTACGATGGTGTAGATTCCGCTCTTCTCAAGCGACAGTGAGACTGCGCCCTTCTCGATGTCGAGTTCCACCGCGTTGGTCTCCGTGCCGTCACCTATGGCAGCCGCGTATTTATTGACCACGGCGGTGCTGAGAGAACCCTCGTACACGCAGTATTTCACTGCGGCCACATCAGCTCCGAACTTGAACGCTACAGGTATCTCTCCGTCCACGGTCTCTCCGGCCTCGGCGCTGATGCTGTAGTCCGTAAGGACTGCACCCGGGAAGGTGATCACTATGCTCTGTTCGCCTGCTCCGTTCCATCCGCTTGTTGTGCCGTATATTAAGTAGAAAGGAGCTATGGAAACCGCAGCAGGCAGTCCGTTCTCCTGATACTGGAGTACGCGGTTATACACTCCCCAGCTCTCCGGCGCGTTCTTGTAGGAGGCGAAGCCGGCCGGATGGAAAAGCCATATCTTGCTGTTGCGGTATGCATAGCCGGTGTTGAAGTTATCGAAAAACACGAGGTCGTCATCTGCGATCTTGGTCTCGTATCCTTCGACTCCTTCCAGAATGACGTCGCCCTTCTGCAGAACTCTGAAAGTCAGCCACTCGCTGCCGTCGGCAAAGTAGTCTGGCTCCGCTTTCGCGAAAGGATTCTCCAAACGGTAGAGATTAGGGTCGTTGTCGTTGCTGTAGAGGATGGCGGCATACTCATCTTCCTGAGGGATTGTAAAGCCCCATAAGTAGTTCTCCTCGAAGCCTACAGGGCCGAGCTCGTTCCACTTCTCCCTCGTCACTTTGAGGTCGAAGGCGATAGGGTTGCTGCTGTATTTTGAAGCATACTGCGGGTCATCAATCTGGAAAGACACAGAGTAGGTGACTCCGATTTTTGAATCGTTGAACTCCACAGAGATGGAAGATTCACTCTGTCCATCCTCGAAAACGAGGCTCGAAACAGAGAAAATGCCGCTCGTATCAGCCACGACCACAGGCACTTCGATGGCCCCGTCGGACAGGGTACGCGCCACGGTGATACTGGCCTGTGTAGGCTCGGCCGGGTCAATTATAAGTTCGGAATCCTGTGCCGGGAAGTAAACCCCGTAGCATCCGTCCACATCAGGTTCACCCACCTCGTGGACCGTCTCCTTGACGCAAGCCGCCGCAGCGAACGACAGCGCGGCAAGCGCAAGCAAATATTTAAATGTCTTTTTCATCTTAATTCCGTGTTAATCTTTAGTCTGTAACTCCATCAAGAAGATTCGGCTCTTGGTCTGCGACAGGGAGGCTTCCGCCCTCGTTGTCAACGATGCCGAAGTTGGTGTTGAGTTCGGCCGTGCAGAAGCGGAGCAGCCACCAGCCGTCGTCGGCCCTCATATTGAAGCGGTATGCGGTAGGCCAGTTGCTCTCGTCCTTGCTGCTGCCGTGGAAGCGGACGAGCGGCTTGCCGAGACGCCTCGTGTCGGCGTTGGAGAAGCCTTCGCCCCAAAGCTCGACTCTCCTCTGGAACCATACCTCGTCCTCGATGCTGCGTCCGCTGGCTGAAGCGTCGTAACCCGGGCAACGGTACGTGCTGACGAAGTCGTTGAGAACCTTGGTACCCTCGGCGACATTGCCGCTCTTGATGAGACCCTCGGCACGGGTGAGAATCATCTCCTCAACCCTCATAAACGGCCAGTCCTCCTCGTTGGTGGTGCCGCCGATGGTGTACATACCGAACTTGACATTGGTATAAGGAAGGAAGATTTCCTTGACGACTTCGCCCTCCACGCTATATGTCTCGGTTGCGATCTGCTGACCTGTGAGCGTACCCCAGGTGAGGCCGTCAAGAAGCGGAGAATAATAGTCCTCGTTGATCCACCAGCCCTTGCGCACATCGTTGTCATCAATCTTGTTATAGAGCAGATTGTTGATGCAGAAGTACGAACCGGTACCGGCAGAATAGCTGTATCCCGAGAATGAGCGGATCCAGGAGGACGAAGTCGCATAGCGGAACGTCTTTGCGGCATCGAGCGTCATATCATAGCCCCAGAGCCAGTTATGATCCGCGATGTTGTAGAACGACGGGGCGCCGAGTTCGGCGATGGTCGCAGGGGTGTAGTCCCCGATGGCTTTGGCGGCGTCTTCGGCGGCCTTGGCCCATTCGGCCATATAGAGGTACGCCCTCGCGCGCAGACCATATGCCACCTGCTGGTCAATCTTGGACTTGTCCGGTCTCTGGTAGCCCTCAAGGTTGGTCACGGCATAGTCGAGGTCGGAGATAATCAGGTCATATATTTCCTTGACGCTTGCGCGCTTGTTATTGGTGAAATCGGTCGTGGTCTCGGTGACGATAGGCACGCAAGGCTTGTCGGCTGAAGTCGCATAGCTGAACTGGAAGTACGGTGCCAGGTTGAGATAACTGAACGCACGCACGGCGCGGGCCTGTGCCACTTTATACCTGATGTCGGCGGAGGTCTCTGCGGTGATTTCTCCGTAGGCCTTGATCACGTCGTTGGCCCTTGACACTTCGTCATAGACCCCTCGGTAGCGGATATACGGGTTGGCATAGTCCGCATTGCGGGAAGTGAGTTCGGAGCATACGGAGAACCAGTTGTAGTTATTGTCCTGCCCCACTACATCGGCCGCCTCAAGGTCGTTGGAGAACGCCATCATCACAAAGCTGAAGTCGTCCGGACGGCTGGAGGAGAAATTGCCGTATGAGAGCGGGTCTCCGAGCTTGAAATACATTCCGGTAAAGTTGGCATCGGCCCTTGCGGGGAGAACGGAAGTCGTCTCCTCAAGCTGCTTGGCGAGCAGGGTGCCGCCCTGCGGCTCCACGAGGTCGATGTCTGAGCAAGCTCCCAGTGTCAGTATTCCCGTGAGAGCAATAACTGAATAATATTTGGAGTGTTTCATTGTAATTCCGTTTTAATCGTTAGAAAGTGAGAGTGACGCCTCCGGTGATGTTGCGCATCGCGGAGTATGAGCCTGAGTTGAGGCCTGAACCGGAAGTATAAGAGCCTATACCCATCGAGAAGCGAGGGTCGATACCCTTGCGTGCGGTCAGCACCGCGAGGTTCTCGCCTGCGGCATAGATTCTGAGGCTGCCGAGACCGAGCTTTCTGGCTACATTCGCAGGGAAAGTATAGCCGATAGTCACATTGTTGACGCTCAGGAAGTTGGAGCTGACGAAGAACCTGTCTACCGAGGTCTGTCCCACAGTCGCGTCACCGTCGAGACGAGGTATGTCGCTGTCCTTGTTGTCCTCTGTCCAGGCGTTGAGGATGTCCTTGTGGATGTTGTTGCCGGCGGATGACTGGGTGAGCATAAGGGACTGATAGGTGCCGTCGTAGTACTTGCCTCCGAGCTGGAATGAACACTGTACGGAGAAGTCGAAGTTGTACGCCCTCAGTGACGTGCCGAAACCGCCGTAAACTTTAGGCAGGGTCGTTCCGCACTCGAACTGGTCGGCCTCCGTGAAGACTGTGGTTGTGGTGGTCTCGCCGGTCCAATTGCCGTCCGCGTCCTTGACCTTCTTGTAGTAGAGGGCCTTACCTGTCTCGTGATCCACTCCCGCATACTTGCGTACATAGGACTCGTAGAGCGAGCCGCCTACCTTATAGATGCTGGAGCTGCCCTTAATGCCCTCTTCGGATACACTTTCATCGAGAGAAAGAATCTCGTTGACATAGTGGCTGAGGTTGAGATTCCAGTCCCAGCTGACATTCTTCGTGCGGACTATGCCTCCGTCGAGTATCACCTCGACTCCCCTATTGCTGATAGAACCCACATTGACAGGAATATATCCGGTAGGGTTACCTGAAGACAGGGGCACCTGCTTAGAATAGAGAAGGTCGGAAGTGATGCGGTCGAAGAACTCGACGCTACCGTTGAGCCAGCCTCCGAGGAGTTCGAAGTCCGCACCGGCATTGAGTGAGTGTGAAGACTCCCAGGTAAGATCCACGTTGCCCTTGTAGATAAGGTTGAGAGAGTATTCTCCGGTCTCCTCATTATAAGAGTGGGAATACTGGTCAGTGTACGGGAAGTAGCTCCCGAGGTTGTCGTTGCCCTGCACGCCGTAGCTGAACTTGAGCTTGAGCATATCCACCCAGCTGACATCGCTCATGAAATTCTCCTTGGAGAGAAGCCAGGCGGCACCGACGCTGCCGAAGTTGCCCCAGCGGTGACCCGGTGCGAAGCGGGATGAAGCATCGCGGCGGAAAGAGCCGCTTATGAAATACTTGCCGTCATAGTCGTACTGCGCCCTGGAGAGGATACCCTGGGTCATATAGCTGCTGGAGCTTGACCGCGCTGTCTTGCTGCTCGTGCCGTCGGCGTTGTTGAGTTCGCCGATATACGGGTTGAACATATGGTCGTTGGACCCGGAGAGGCTCTGGCTGAGGAGCTTGTACATCTCGAAGCCGACGAGGGCGTCGAAGTGATGCCTGCTGCCGCCGAAGTCGGTCTTATAAGAAGCGAGATACTGGTTGTTGACCGTAAACACTCTGCTGCTTGAGACCCCGACTGAGCCGTCAACGCTGGCGGCGGAACCGAACGGGCTGGAGTAGCCGTTGTAGCGGGAGTTGTCGCTCATCACGCCGATGTTGGCGCTGAGGTCAAGCCCCTTGACCGGGCTGACCACCACGCCCCACTTGCCGGTGAGTACGTCGGAATAGTACTGATTGAGGTCAATTTCGTTGTCGCGTACGGCATTGCCGACGATAGAAGGACGCGAGAAGTTGGTGTTGTTGGCATCATACTTCTTCATACCGTTTTCCACGACTATCTCATGAGTGCCGCTCTTGCGGATGTAGAGCGGATAGATAGGGCCGATCATATTGGCGATGTAGAAGATGTTGCCTGAAGAGCCGTATCCGTAGGTGCCCGGAGAAGAATAGTCTCCGTGGGCGTAGCTGATATTGGTGGAGAACTTGAGCCAGGACTTGGCCTGGTAGTCGGCGTTGATGCGGGCGGTGTAACGCTTGTAGCCCGAATTGTTGATGATACCTCCGTCGTTGAGGTAGCCCACGCTGCCGTAGTAAGAGAGACCGTCCT
>CAVGPE010000017.1:0-8088 GCA_963631065.1 Ruminococcus bicirculans (ex Wegman et al. 2014) | reverse complement strand
TTCTAACCAGCTGAACTACCGCACCAGACTGGTGTGCCTTTCTCAAAGGCGGATGCAAATATAGGCATAATTTGCGAATCTGCAAGCGTGCGGACAAAAATTTTATTTTTTTGCAATCAAGAATTCTATTGGTTATTTTTGTGGCGGTTTTTTGTGAGATGGAGCAAGACGGTGTGAATGAATATAAAACGATGATAATGAAAAAACTCTACATTTTACTCTCGGGGCTGCTTCTGTCCCTCTCCTGTCCTGTGTTCGCCCAGATGACTGACGAGCAGGTCGTGGAGTATGTCAAGACTTCCGTCGCGGCGGGGAAGAGCGAGAGCCGTATCGGCAGGGAACTGCTCGCCAAAGGCGTGACAAAGGAGCAGGCGGAGAGAATCAAGGCGGAATACAAGGACCAGATCGGGGACGGCGTCGGCTCGGTTGCGGGGAAGGCCGCTTCCGGCAGCGTGATTCAGAGGGACTCCAAGGCCAACAATCTTACGGATGTGCAGTCCGGCGGGGACATCGTCACGGAAACGGCGACGAGGATGACCCCGGTGTTCGGCCACGACGTGTTCGGGAACAGATCCACCATATCGTTCGAACCCAACGAGAATCTCGCGACACCTGACAGCTATGTGCTCGGCCCGGGAGATGAGATTCTTATAGAGGTATGGGGCATAAGCGAGGCCACCATATCCTCCGTGATATCCCCGGAGGGGCGCATCAGCATCAGCCAGGTGGGGCCGATTCAGCTCAGCGGACTCACCATCAAGGAGGCCACGAAGAAGATAAAGGGCAAGCTCGCAGGCAAATATGCTGGCGTGGGCGGGAATGAAGCCAACATCAGCGTCACCCTCGGCAACATCCGCACCATTCAGGTCAATGTCCTCGGACTTGTCAACTCTCCGGGTACATACCGCCTGTCTCCGTTCTCCACCATCTTCAACGCGCTTTACCGCGCCGGAGGTGTGGACGCCAACGGAAGCCTCAGGAAAGTGCGGCTTGTGCGCGACGGCGAGGATGTCGCTTCGATAGACATATATGATTTCCTCTTCACCGGCCGCAGGAGCTGCGACCTCTCCCTCCAGGAGGGGGATGTGGTGATTGTGCCGCCTTACGCCGAACTCGTCACCGTGGAGGGCGACGTCAAGCGGGCTATGAAATACGAGCTTCTGGAAGGCGAGACTCTGGACAGGCTGATTGACTATGCCGGGGGCTTCGCCAGCGCAGCATATCGCGACGACGTGAAAATCGTCCGCAACACCGGACACGAGAGGGAGCTGCTTACCGTCAGGAATACGGAGTTCGCGTCCTGCGACCTGCAGGACGGCGACATCGTGACTGTCGGGTCCAATCTTGACCGCTTCGCCAACAGGGTGGAGATCAGGGGCTATGTCTTCCGTCCGGGAGAGTTCCAGATAGGAGGGGACATCGCCACGGTCCGCCAGCTCGTCAATTCCGCCGGCGGACTCAAGGAAGACGCTTTCAGGGACAGGGCCGTACTCCTCAGGGAGAAGGCCGACCTCAGCCTCGAAACCGTTCCGGTCAATGTGGGCGCGATACTTGACGGCAGCGCGGAAGATATGCTGCTCCGCAAGAATGACGTGCTGGTGATATCCGGAATCTACGAGCTGGAGGACAGGGGGACGCTCACCATCAACGGGATGGTGATGAGGCCGGGAGAGTTCCCGTTCTCCGACAACACTACCGTCGAGGACCTTATCCTTCAGGCCGGGGGCCTGCTGGACGGGGCTTCCACGGCGAGGGTCGACGTTGCGAGGAGAATCTATGACCCGGCGGCTATGACCTGGTCCGACTCGCTGGCCATCGCCTACACGTTCGCCATCAGGGACGGTCTTTCCATCGGGGACGAGGGGAAATTCATCCTTGAGCCGTATGATGTCGTGTCGGTGCGCAGAAGCCCCGGATTCAGGCCGCAGAAGTTCGTCGAGATACAGGGCAATGTGGCTTTCCCGGGACAGTATGTCCTCCTGAACGAAGGCGAGAGGCTCACGAATCTGATCGAACGGGCCGGAGGATTTGTCGGTAACGCGTATCCGCGCGGCGCGGTGCTGCTCCGCAGGAGTGACAACTCCATGTCCGACAGGATGCTGGGCGAATCTCTGGAAAAACTCTCCCGTCTCTCGTCCGCGGACTCCGTCTTCGTCTCCGTCTCCGGAGAATATAAGATAGCCCTTAACCTTGACTATGCTATGAACCATCGCGGGGGCAGCTCGGACCTCATCCTTCAGGAGGGCGATGTCATCAGTATTCCCGAGCTCGTGAATACTGTGCAGATTTCCGGCGAGGTTATGTCTCCGAATGCGGTCGTGTACAGGCCGGGCAAGCCTGTGTCATATTATATAGGCGCAGCAGGCGGATATACGGACAGGGCGAAGAAATCGAGGGTGTATGTCATCTATCAGAACGGCTCAGCCTCAAGGAATATCCTCAACGGCGCGAAAGTCGAGCCGGGATGCATCATCGTGGTGCCTACGAAGCCTGAGAGCAAGCCGGTCAGCACTTCCGACGTGCTTGCCACGGCCAATATAGCCACATCCCTCACCTACGTGCTGGCTATGTTGTTCAACCTCTTTTAATTGACGCGGACATATGGAAGAACAGAGATACAGCCAGGGAGTTCCCGTTGAGGAACAGTATGAAGAGATTGATATTATGGAGCTGCTCCGCAAGCTCCTCAAGAACTGGAAGTTCATCCTGAAGTGGTGCGCCGTGGCCGCCGTGGTGGGGATAGTGGTGGCTTTCAGCATCCCGAAGGAATATGTCGTGACCTCGAAGCTTGCTCCGGAGATTGTCACCAAGACCAGCGGAGCCGTGTCGTCGATAGCCTCGATGCTCGGGGCCAATGTCAGCAATATGACCACCAACGACGCCGTGTACCCGGACCTTTATCCGGACATCGTCTCCTCGACCCCTTTCGTCACGGAACTGTTCCCGGTTCAGGTCCGCTTCAAGGACGGGAAGAACGGGATGACGGAGACGGACTACTACACTTTCCTCAAGGAGCACTGCCGCTCTCCGTGGTGGACCGCGGTGACGGCGGCCCCGTTCAAGGCGCTCGGATGGGTTATGGGACTCTTCCGGGAGAAGACGGAGAAGGTCGAGGGATATGCGGACCTCAATCCTACCGCGCTTACTCCGGAGCAGACACGCATATTCAAGGCCATCTCGCAGAGCGTTGACGTCGTGGTGGACAAGAAGACACAGATTATCACCATCACCGTGACGAGCCAGTCGCCGTATGTATCCAGGACGGTTTCGGAGACGGTCATAGACAAACTCCAGGAGTATGTCACCGCGTACCGCACCGAGAAGTCGAGGAAGGATATGGACTACTACCTCCAGCTCTATGAGGAGTCGAAGACCGACTATTATGCGGCCCAGCAGAAATATGCCAAATATGTGGACGCCAACAAGGGCGTTGTCCTGCAGAGCGTGAAGATAGAGCAGGAGCGGCTTCAGAATGAGATGAATCTCGCGTACCAGCTCTACAACAGCTGCGCCCAGCAGCTCCAGATGTCCAGAGCCAAGGTTCAGCAGGAGACTCCCGTCTGCGTCGTGATGCAGCCTCCGGTACTCCCGATCAGGGCGAGCAAGCCGTCCAAGATGACGACGCTTGTGGCCTTCATCTTCCTCGGCGGCGCGTGCGCCGCGCTGTGGGTGCTGTGGGGACGCGACTGGGTGGCGCGTTTCAAGAGCGAGGAGGAGGAAGAGGAATAAGGTGGAAGGAAACATCAAGATCAAGGGTGCCAGAGTCAACAATCTTAAAAATCTGACGCTCGAAATACCGAGAGGGAAGTTTGTCGTGGTGACCGGGGTTTCCGGCTCCGGCAAGTCTTCCCTTGTCTTTGACACCCTGTTCGCGGAGGGGCAGCGACGCTTCTCGGAAAGTCTGTCGTCCTACGCGCGGCAGTTTCTCGGGCGTATGAGCAAGCCGGACGTGGATACGATAGACGGCATACCTCCAGCCATCTCCATCGAGCAGAAGGTCGCGACCCGCAATCCCCGCTCCACCGTGGCCACCGTTACGGAAATCTATGACTATCTGCGGCTTGTATTTGCCCGTGTGGGGCATACCTTCTCTCCCGTATCGGGAAGGGAGGTGCATCGCGACACGGCTTCCGACGTGCTGGAGCATATATTCTCCCTGAAGGAGGGGAGCTGCTTCATCCTTGCCGACCTCGGCTGGGACTCCCGCGAGGACAAGGTGGAGCTGATGCTCCGTCTCAAGGAGGAGGGATACAGCAGGCTCTATGCAGATGGCGCTCCGGTCAGGATAGACGAAGTGCTGAAGATGGACGGGGCCTATCCTTCGGGGGCTATGCTTCTTATAGACAGGGTGAGGCTCGCCTCTTCCGATGACGGCGGGGAACTGCGCACCAGGCTGCTCTCGTCGGTCTCGGATGCCTTCAGCCGGGGTGACGGAAGGATGAGGGTGGTCGCGGAAGGCGGCGGAAGCAGGGATTTCTGCACGCGCTTCGAACTCGACGGCATCAGTTTCAGAGTGCCGGACGAATATCTTTTCAGCTTCAATTCGCCCCTGGGGGCCTGCCCGGTGTGCGGCGGACTCGGCAAGACGACGGGGGTCAGCGAGGACCTGGTGGTGCCGGACAAGTCGCTCAGCATCTATGACGGGGCCATCGCCTGCTGGCGCGGGGAGAAGATGGGCTGGTTCAGAGACCGCCTCATAAGGGTCGCGGACCGCTATGGCATACCGATTTTCGAACCTTACTGCAATCTTTCCCGCAAGGTCAGGGACACCATATGGAATTCGCGTTCGGTGGAGGGGGACGAGGATTCTCTCGTCGGAATAGGGGAGTTCTTCGAATGGGTGGAGACGCAGAAGTACAAGATACAGTACAAATATATGCTCAGCCGTTTCAGCGGTCGGGCCGTCTGCCATTCCTGCGGCGGAAGCCGTCTGCGCAAGGAGGCGCTGTGGGTGAAGGTGGGCGGAAAGAATATTGCGGAAGTGCTTGCGATGAACGCCGGTGAAGCGCTGGAGTTCTTCACTTCGCTGGAACTCTCCGGACAGGAGCGGACTATAGTCGCGGAACCTCTCTCTGAGATAACTTCGCGTCTGGAATGCATACGCGACGTCGGCCTGTCGTATCTCACGCTTGACCGCGCCTGCAACACCCTTTCCGGCGGCGAAAGCCAGAGGGTCAGCCTCGTGTCGGCCCTCGGTTCGAGTCTGGTGGGGTCGATGTATATTCTGGACGAGCCGAGCATAGGTCTGCACCCGCGCGATACCGAGCGGCTCATCTCCGTGCTGCGCAGACTCCGCGACATAGGCAACACCGTCATCGTGGTGGAACACGACGAGGAGATAATGCGCGCCGCCGACATCCTGATAGATATGGGGCCTCTCGCGGGCGGGGACGGCGGGGAGATAGTCTATATGGGTGGTCCGGCGCAGACTCCTCCTCCGTCCGCCGGGGACAGGTCGCTGACTCTGCAATACCTGTATGGCGGTCGGAGCCGCTACCGCAGGGAGCGGCGCGGATGGCAGTATTCCATCACCGTCAAGGGCGCGATGGAACACAATCTCAAGGACATAGACGTGCGCTTCCCTCTGGGCGCGCTGACCGTCGTCACCGGGGTGTCCGGCTCCGGCAAGTCATCTCTGGTCGGGGACATACTCTATCCGGCCCTCTGCCGCAGGTTCGACTGCGGGGAGGAGCGTCCCGGGGCTTTCCGCGGACTCGACGGCAATCTGGACCGCATCACGAGGGTTGAATATATAGACCAGAATCCTATCGGGCGCAGTTCCCGCTCCAACGCGGTGACATATCTCAAGGCATACGACGACATACGCAGGCTGCTCGCCGGTCAGCAGGCCGCCAAGATCAACGGCTTCGGGGCCAACTACTTCTCCTTCAACACCGACGGAGGACGCTGCCCGGAGTGTCAGGGCGAGGGGGTGGTCAGGATAGGAATGCAGTTTATGGCGGATGTCGAGATGGTCTGCGAATCCTGCGGGGGCAAGCGCTTCAAGAGCGAGGTGCTGGATGTGCGCTACCGGGGCAAGAATGTCGACGACATCCTGAATATGAGCGTCGATGAGGCTGTGGAGTTCTTCTCCGGAGGGACGGAAGATGCCGCCCGCTCCGCCACGGAGCGTCTGAAACCCCTGCAGGATGTGGGTCTGGGCTATATCAAGCTCGGGCAGAGCAGCTCCAGCCTTTCCGGAGGGGAGAGCCAGCGCATCAAGCTCGCATATTTCCTCTCTCTGGGCAGGGGCGGACGGAGCCGGGACAGGATAATGTTCATCTTCGACGAACCGACCACCGGTCTGCATTTCTACGATGTGGAGAAACTCCTCCGGGCCTTTGACGCGCTGCTCGCGGCAGGCCATTCGCTGGTCGTCGTGGAACACAATCCCGACGTGATCAGGGCGGCGGACTGGGTGCTGGATCTCGGGCCGGATGCCGGAAGCGGGGGAGGAAGGCTCGTATTCGAGGGGACTCCGGAAGACCTCAGGAAGGCAGACACCTTTACGGCCAGATATATATGAGGCCGGAAGGCGGCGTATGGGCAGGACTGTGCGTGTCGTCTGTTACTGGGAGCTTTGCCGGACAGATGATGAAAACGCCCCCGGACCGCTGACGCTGATTTCCACTTCCGTCACGGAGGCCCTTCCGAAAGGAGGCAGGTCCACCATGAAACTGTACCTCCTCCCCTTGATGCCGCACTCCAGCTCCAGCGAAGTCCTGTCCTGTCCTATGATGCCTTCGGGGGTCTCGTTGGGGTAGCAGTAGAGCGTTGTGCCGGGCTGCTGCGGATAATATCCCACATCGTATGGCAGAGTGGCCCATGCCCCCTTGTCGACGGTCTCTCCGGGGAGGTATTCCTCTGTGCTGAAAAACTTGGCCGCCGCGTTGATTCCCCTCAGCCGGATGCGCGGCTCCTCCAGCAGCTCGTAGTCGTCCATAGTGTTGCCTATGGCGCTCAGAACCACCTTGCACAGCATCGGCGCGAGTTCGATCCCGGCGTTCTGGCCCGAACTTTTCGCGTATCCGCTCATAATCGGCCTTTCCGGAGAGTCTTCGGAGAAGCCGTAGCTTATCTGCGATATGGCCGGGTAGCGGGACAGGGCCGTCAGGTTGAAATTCTTGGGACTGTTGGCTATGGCCGCCACAAGCTTGTCCCCCTTGCTTATGTACGCCTCAAGAGACTCCGGCAGGCTGTCGAGTCTGATATATTTCTCCAGTTTCTGGAGTCCTTCTGTCTCATATATGAATACGTCGAGCCTGTCCACGGGGATGAGCGGGTCCGCGAACCTGATGAAGGTCACGGCGGAATCCTTCTTCTCCTGTTCCGGATTGTCCGTCCCGTTTCCGCTTGCGGGCATCTTTCCGCAGGAAGCTACCAAAAAAGCCGGCAAAAGTACAAGCAAGCTATAAACAATGAATGAAAGGGACCGGCGGTCCGGCAGACTGCCTTCGCCCTGAAACCGGTCAGGAAAGAGTCGCCGGCTTTTCTGGTGCTTGAAGTTTTTCATAATGCCGCAAAGCTATAGCCCCTTTCCCGGATTTCAAGCGATTGATAAAAAACAAAATGCAGATTTATATCTTTCTTTGCAAAGAAAAAATCCTGTCAGTCTCTCAGACAGCCTATGGGGATGACATACACACCGTCTTTTCTTCGGTAGGCGTATTGGCCTACGCCTATTATTACCGCCATGAATGACGGTGCAGGCATCGTCCTCGTGTCTATCTTGTCTGCCAGGGATATCAGATTGGCCGCTCCTTCCTCAATACGCTCCGTTCCGCCAAGCTTTACTTCAAACAGCGCATAACTGCCATTGCGGCGATGAAGCACGGCATCACATTCCAAACCGTTGCTGTCCCGGTAATGATAGAGGGTGCCGTCCAGCGCTTCGGCATAGACACGCAGATCCCGCACCACGAGGTCTTCAAAGAAGAGGCCGAACGACTGCAGGTCTTTTATCAAATCTTCGGGACCGAGTCCGAGGGCGGCAGTGCCTATGCTCGGATCGACAAAATGGCGGGTGTCGCTCGTGCGTATTGCGGCCTTGCTCCTTATATTCGGATTCCATGCCGCAAGGTCTTCAAT
>CAVGPE010000016.1:0-8834 GCA_963631065.1 Ruminococcus bicirculans (ex Wegman et al. 2014) | reverse complement strand
TATCTTCCACAAAACTGTACACCGAAAACTCCCCTTCAATCAGGGCCGGAGCATAGAGCTGGCACAGCGAATTCATAAAGCCACGCTTCACATCCACATTTGGATAATCAAGAGTATATTCCCTGAACCGCTCGTCATACCCCTTGAGGGTCAAGTATCCTTCTTGATACATTAGAGAGATAACGAGTGGTTGGCCATAATTCGTCCCCGTTACATATTCCTTAGCAACACAATCGCCCGAAATGGTATCAAGCTTATATCCTCTTCGCTTCAGGTAATGTACAACGGCTAATGTCATATTCGTCTCGTACCAATACAAACGGAACGCGTTTGAACTAAATGTACTCAATAAGCTGAACGGATTATAGACCTCTTCTCCATCGTAGAGAAAATGATATCCTCCATACATTTTGCTCAATTTAAGATAACAATTCTCTTCACTCTTCTTGCAAGCTTCAGCAAGTCCCGACAAGCAGCCACCGAAGTAACTTCTCAATTCAGGCTCAGTTATCCCGCAAATGGAATTATATGCACAATCACTTGAAATATCTTGAAGATTATTCAGTCCACCGAATGTATTGATTGACCCCAGCTTCGAACCCCCGGTCAGGAAGGCGAAGCGGATGCTCGCATCCCGGCCCTTGATGACGCTGTAGAAGCCCTGCAGCTCCCGGCGGAACTTCTCCATCAGAGGCTCGTCGTCGATGTTGTCCACTATCGGCTTCTCGTACTCGTCAATCAGTATCACCGCCTTCTCCCCCGTCTTGCGGTAGGCTGCGTCAATCACCGCCTTGAAGCGCACGGGGAGGTCGCCATCCGGGCAACTGTCCAGGCCATATCTGCCTTCCCATATGCACAGATGCTGGTTCAAATTTGCCCGCAGGTCCTCCACTTCGGTGTACTTGCTCCCCGTCAGGTCCAGATGCAGCACCGGGTACTCCCTCCACTCCTTCTCCAGACCCTCCATCGCGAGACCCCGGAAAAGCTCCTTCCTCCCGCTGAAATACGCCTCCATAGTCGACACCAGAAGGCTCTTGCCGAAGCGCCTCGGACGGCTAAGGAAATAATATTGGCCGGTAGAGGCGAGATTATAAATCTGCGCGGTCTTGTCCACATAGACAAACCCGCCTTCACGAATCTTCTCGAAATTCTGTATTCCAATAGGGTACAACATACGGCTTTCCTCCTTATATCTCCATATCCCTGCAAATATAATTTTTTTCGGGCAAAATTTTTACATTGTCCGCTATTCCCTGCGGAGAGGGAATGTGCGGCCGTAAGTGAGCATACGCCAGAGCCATTCGAGAGGGCCGAAGTTAAAGAACTTGAGCCACAGCCTGCTGAACAGGGCCTGGAACAGATAGACCCCGAAGGCGATAAGCGCCACATAGCACAGCCCCGCTCCGGCTCCGAAACCGAAACCTATGCCATAGAAAATCAGCATCCCGAAAACGGACTGGAATATATAGTTGGTCAGCGCCATCCTCCCGGGCGCGGTGAGCGTGCGGAAGCAGCGCAGCTGCGGACGGCGCAGATACAGAAGGCAGATCAGGGCCACATACGCGAAGCCCAGCGGGTAGGCGCTGGCGAAATAAGCGAGAGCGTGCAGCCCGAGGCCAAAAGGGTGGGAATTGAGACTTCCCCAAGTATAGAGAGCCGAGCAGGGCAGCCCGACCGCGAGTCCCGCCATAGCGATGCGCCGAAGCCGGGGACGATATGCGGCAAGGTCGGCATAGAGCCTGCGGCGGCCTATACAGAAGCCTACGAGGAACAGTCCCAGCACCTTGAAGTAGCGGTTGCCCTCGATGAACTCCTGCATCCTGACACAAGCCCCCTGCACGAGAAATTCGAACACCTCCCGATAAGAGCCGGCATCGCGCAGCCAATAGGCGAAATTGTCATCGGTGATGCCATATCGGACGCAATATTTCTGTTGCAGGCTCACGGCGGGAGCGGACAGCGACACTCCGGCGGCCTCCGTCACGCTGTCCACAAGCACCGGCAGCAGCAGAAGCACGGCGGCGCAGCCCAGCAGCCCCTTGTCGGACATATTGCGGAAAAGCGGCAGGAGCATCCCCATAAGAGCATAGAGCATCAGTATATCCCCGCTCCAGATGAACATCAGATGCAGAAAACCAATCAGCAGCATGATGAGCATACGCCGGTAGAAAATGCGTATGCCGTCCGCGCCACGCTTCTGCGCATTGGAGAGGATTATCGAGAACCCGACCCCGAAAAGCAGAGAGAAGATGGTGTAGAACTTCCCGTCAACGAATATCCCCTGCAGCCAGCGCACGACCCTGTCCGCTCCCGCCGTAGGCATAGCCGCAGCGACATCCGCGTGCAGGAAGGTATAGAGCGAGAATTCCGGGAAATTGGCCAGCGCTATGCCCAGAAGGGCGAATCCGCGCAGCACGTCGAGTATGGCGTAGCGCTCGGATGTCTTGACGGGCGTCGCTCCTGTCATATCCTGTAGATGTCATCGCGCTCGCGCAGGTCGCGGATGCGCAGCTGGATGGAAGAATTGCCCCGGTAGTAGTTCTCCACTATCGCATAGCACACGTCGAAAGGATTGCCCTCCCGGATATAGTCGAAGCAGTCGGCCATATTGAACGCGATGGACGGTATCTGGTGGTAAGGCTGCGACTCCTGTATCAGGTCGAGCTTCATATGCACCCCGCCCGCGCCCACCTTGCGGCCCGTGCCGGCGTCATAGACATTCTCCGTCATAAAGACGGGATTGTGGTTGCCGGGGCCGAAAGGCTGGAACTGCTTGAGTATCCTGAAGAATTTCGGCGTGATCTGCGCGAAGTCGAGCTTCGAGTCCACCTCCACCACGGGGGTGAGCATCTCTCCGGTTATATGCCCCGCAATGAACGCATCCATCCTCGCGGCGAACTTCTCGAGATTCTCCTCCTTCAGGGTGAGGCCCGCCGCATACATATGCCCCCCGAAGTTTTCGAGCAGGTCGGCGCAGCTGTCTATGGCCTCATAGAGGTCGAATCCGGCTATGCTGCGCGCGGACCCGGTGACGAGACCGTTGGACTTGGTCAGTACGACCGTAGGCCTGTAATACGCTTCAACGAGCCGCGAAGCCACGATTCCGACCACTCCCTTGTTCCACTTCGGGTTATACACTATGGTCGCATTTGCGCTGCACAGGCAGGTGCCGGACTGCACCATCTCCAGTGCCTCCTGGGTGATTTCGCGGTCTATGTTCTTGCGTTCGTTGTTGTTTTCGTTGATTCTCTCCCCTATCGCCATCGCCGCGGAAGAATCCGCCGACGTAAGCAGCTCCACGGCCAGCCTGCCGGACTCCATACGCCCGGCGGCATTGATGCGCGGCCCTATCTTGAACACTATGTCGTCGACCGTGATGTGTCCCGGTTCGAGGTTGGAGAGGGAAATCATCGCCAGAAGCCCCCGGCACGGGTTTTCGTTAAGCTGCCTGAGTCCGAAATGCGCGAGTATGCGGTTCTCCCCCACCATCGTCACGAGGTCCGAAGCTATGCTCACCACGAGCAGGTCAAGCAGCGGGACAAGGCTCTCGAAAGGAACTCCGTAGCGCATAGAATAGGCCTGCACGAGCTTGAACCCGACTCCGCAGCCGGACAGGTCGTCGAAAGGATAACTGCAGTCTTCGCGTTTCGGGTCCAGCACGGCCACGGCCTTCGGCAGCACGTCCTCCGGGAGATGGTGGTCGCAGACAATCACGTCAACCCCCTTAGTGGCGGCGTAGTCCACCTTGTCGGTGGCCTTGATGCCGCAGTCGAGCGTGATGAGAAGAGTGAAACCGTTGTCGGAGGCCCAGTCAATCCCCTTGAACGACACCCCGTAGCCCTCGTCGTAACGGTCCGGGATGTAGAAATCGACGGCTGAAGTGAAACGGCGGACGAAAGAATACACCATCGCCACGGCGGTGGTCCCGTCCACGTCGTAGTCCCCGTAGATGAGTATCTTTTCCCCGGAGACTATGGCCCGGCGCAGACGCTCCACGGCCACATCCATATCCTTCATCAGGAAGGGGTCGTGAAGATTGTCCAGACTCGGCCTGAAGAACGACCTCGCCTCCTCGAACGTCCGGACTCCGCGCTGCACCAGCAGCCCCGCGAGGACTCTGTCAATCCCCACTTCGGCGGCAAGCCTCTCGACCGCCGCGCTGTCCGCAGACTCTCTGATAATCCACTTGCAGTCCTTTGCCATATCTCAACAAAGATAGCGTTTATTTCGGAATTTTTATCGTATTTTTGCGCTATGGAATACAGCGAACAGGAACTTTTACGCAGGGAATCTCTCGCGAAGCTCAGGGAACTGGGCATAGAGCCTTATCCCGCAGCCGAATACCCGGTCAACGCCACCGCCGCGGAAATCACCGCCGGATATGATGCGGACAAGGGGAACTTTCAGGAAGTATGCATAGCGGGCAGGCTTATGAGCCGCCGGATAATGGGCGCGGCCTCCTTCGGGGAGCTGCAGGACAGCACGGGCAGAATGCAGATATATGTCAAGCGCGACGAAATCTGCCCCGGCGAGGACAAGACGATGTACAACACCGTATGGAAGAAGCTTCTCGACATCGGGGACATCATCGGCATCAGGGGCTTCGCCTTCATCACCCAGACAGGCCAGCTCAGCGTACACGCCAAGGAACTCACCCTGCTGAGCAAATCGCTGAGAGTGCTTCCGATAGTGAAGGAGATGGACGGGCAGGTGTTCGACGCGGTCACCGACCCGGAACTCCGCTACCGCCAGAGATATGTGGACCTCATCATCAACCCTTCCGTAAGGGAAGTATTCGTCAAGAGGGCGAAAATCATCGCCACGATGAGGCGCTGCTTCGACGAGGCCGGCTGCCTTGAGGTGGAGACCCCGATCCTGCAGAGCATCCCCGGAGGCGCGACCGCCCGTCCGTTCATCACCCACCACAACGCGCTGGACATCCCCCTCTATCTGAGGATAGCCAACGAACTCTACCTCAAGAGACTGATTGTGGGAGGATACAACGGGGTATATGAGTTCGCCAAGGACTTCCGCAACGAGGGCATGGACAAGACCCACAATCCGGAATTCACCTGTATGGAGATTTATGTGGCCTACAAGGACTACAACTGGATGATGCATTTCGTCGAGAATACGCTTTCGCGGGTGTCCGAGGCCGTCAACGGGACAACAAAAGTCAAGATAGGCGACAATGAGGTGGACTTCGGAGGAAGCTACCGCCGCCTGCCGATACTCGAAGCCATACGCGAATATGCCGGAGTCGACGTGAGCGGGATGGATGAAGAGCAGCTCCGCAAGACCTGCAGCTCGCTGGGAGTAAAGACCGAGCCTTCTATGGGCAAGGGCAAGCTGATAGACGCCATCTTCGGCGAATACTGCGAAGACAAGCTCATCCAGCCGACCTTCGTCACCGACTATCCGGTGGAGATGTCCCCTCTGACCAAGCGCCACCGCGACAACCCGCAGCTGACCGAGCGTTTCGAACTGTTCGTCTGCGGCAAGGAGCTGGCCAACGCCTATTCCGAGCTCAACGACCCGATAGACCAGCTCCAGAGATTCGAGGAGCAGGCCGCGCTCAAGAGCAAGGGTGACGACGAGGCTATGTATATAGATATGGACTTCGTCCGCGCGCTCGAATACGGTATGCCTCCGACCTCCGGTCTGGGTATGGGCATAGACCGCCTCACTATGTTTATGACCGGACAGACCACCATCCAGGACGTGCTCTTCTTCCCTCAGATGAAGCCGGAGAAGTCTCTCAGGAAAGAGGAGAAACAGCAGTGACGGAACTGCTCACCTCCGCCTCCAACCCCAAGGTGAAAAAGCTTCTCGCGCTGCGGCAGAAAGCCTCCGAGCGGCGCGAGAGTTCTCTTTTCGTGGTGGAAGGCAGGCGCGAGCTGAGCCGTTGCCTCGAAGCCGGATATGTCCCCGACACCATTTTCGTCTGCCCTGAAATGGCGGGAGAGCTGAACCTGCCCGACTGCCGCATCTGTGAAGTGAGCAGGGAGCTGTACGCGAAGATGGCCTGCCGGGAGGGGACCGAAGGCATAATCGCCGAGGTGAAAGCGCGGGAACACCGCCTCGAAGACCTCAGGCTCGGCGCGAATCCGCTGATAGCCGTGCTGGAGAGCGTGGAGAAGCCGGGCAATGTCGGGGCCGTACTGAGAACCTGCGATGCCGCCGGAGCCGATGCACTGATAATCTGCGACCCCAGGGCCGACCTCTACAACCCCAATCTCATAAGGGCCTCCCTCGGAGCCGCTTTCACGGTACAGACGGCCGTATGCGGCAGCGGCGAGGCGATAGACTTCCTTAAAAAGAGAAAGATACGCATCCTCACGGCGCAGCTTCAGGATTCGTCTCCATACTATGCCTGCGATATGACGGAAGCGACGGCCATAGTGATGGGTACGGAGTCCACCGGCCTCACCCGAATCTGGCGCGAGGCTGCTGACGCGCATATAATGATACCTATGCGGGGGCGGCTCGATTCGCTTAACGTATCCGTCTCAGCCGCGATACTTCTCTACGAATCCGTAAGACAGCGCAACAATGGATAAGTTCGGCCTCATCGGGTATCCTATCGCCCACTCCCTCAGCCCAAGGCTCTTCAGGGCGGCCTACGGCGGCAAATACCGCTACGACCTCATCGAAACCCCCGATTTCGGGCAGGCGTGGAGGACATTCCTCCTGGGCTACAGGGCAGTCAACATAACCGCACCGTTCAAGGCGGAGGCCTTCCTGCGGGCCGACTGGAAAAGTCCCGAATGCGAAAGGGTCGGAGCGACCAACCTCTGCCTCAACACCCCGGACGGGGTGAAGGCCTGGAACTCGGACTATATGGGGGTGCGCGCCCTGCTGAAACCGCTCAAGCGGGGCAGCGCGGCGGTCATCGGCTTCGGAGGAGCCGGCAAGGCCGCGCTCGCGGCCGCGGAAGACCTGGGCTTCAGCACCGTCCTCTACCGTCACGACGGGATTTCCGGCGGAGTGAAGGCCGATGTCATCATCTACACCCTCCCCTCGGCTGTCGACGGCATAGATTCCCTCGACTGCGCCACGCTGATCGAGGCCAACTACAAGGACCCCTGCCTCACGGGACATCCGGGCTACATCCCCGGCACGGCCTGGCATCTGCAGCAGGCCGTATTCGGATACGGACTGATGAGCGGGGAGACTCCCGACATCGAGGCTATGCGGAAAATATATCTTTAGAAGCTGTTTTGAAATGCTTCTTAATCGCCTCGGCCACCTCCGCCACGGAGAGGCTGTCCGTGTCCACGGTGACCGGAGCCTCCGAATAGATGGCCTCGCGCTCCGCGAAAAGCCTCTCGGCATCCTTGAACAGGGGTCTGGAAAGGTCTTCATCTCCAATCCGCCTCCTGATGACGGGGAACGATGTGCGCAGATATACGGTCTCAGTCCTCGAAAGCACCTCCCTGCGGGCCCGTTCTCCGCACAGCGTCCCGCCGCCGAGCGCAAGCACCGCCGGCTTGCCGGACATCTCCGCCCCGTCGAGAAATGCGAGCAGGGCATCCAGTTCGGCCCTGCGGAACGCCTCTTCTCCGTCTAGGAAGATTTCCCTCACCGTCCGTCCCTCGCGTACGGCCACCAGATCGTCGAGGTCGGTGAACTCCGCGCCCGTCAGGGCCGCCAGCGCACTCCCGACACTGCTCTTGCCGCTGCCCATAAATCCCGCAAGGGAGATTATCCTCTTTTTCATATCGGTCAAAGATACTTTTTTCACCATATTCCGCAAAAAATTTCTATCTTGCAGTTTGGATAAAATTTGTAGTTATGTCACTTAATAAAGTAATGCTTATCGGTAACGTCGGCAAGGATCCGGAAGTCCGTTACCTTGACGGCAACGCCCCGGGAGGGCAGGGAAGAAAAGTCGCCACCTTCACTCTGGCGACTACGGAGAGATTCAAGGATCGCAGCGGGGAGTCCAGAGAGAACACCGAATGGCACAATATAGTGGCCTGGGGACAGCCCGCCGACATCGTGGAGCGCTTCGTCAAGAAAGGCACGCAGCTCTATATCGAGGGCCGTCTGAGGACCAGGTCGTGGACCGACCAGAGCGGGGCCAAGAGATATACCACGGAGATCAACGTGGACAACCTGCAGCTTCTCGGCCGCAGGGACGGAGCTTCACCGGAGGGCGGATACGCCCCGCAGCAGCCGGCATACCAGAGGCCTCCTCAGGCCGCGGCCCCTCAGACGGCCCCGTTGCCGCAGCCTGCGGCAACGGATGCGGATGACGCTCCTGCAGACGATCTCCCGTTCTGAGAAACATTCACGTTTCTAAAAAACCTACACCATGGCAGAAAAGACCAAGAGGCTGCTCAACGACTATCCGGCAGCAAGATGGGGCGTGCTGATGCTCATCGCCCTGATGATGTTCTTCGCATATATGTTCGTGGACGTGATGTCCCCGCTCAAGTCTCTCGTAGAGAGCAATCTGGGATGGAACAGCGGAGTCTTCGGCAAATATGCCGCTTCTGAATACATTCTCAACGTCTGCGGCTTCCTCATCATCGCGGGCGTAATCCTCGACAAACTCGGAGTGCGCTTCTCCGGAGTGCTGGCGGCGGGACTCATGGTCGCCGGCGCGGCCATCAAGTTCATCGGCATCAGCGACTGGTTCCAGACCACCGCGTTCGCGCAGTGGCTCGGCAGCTGGTGGGTCGAGATGCCGGCAAGCGCCAAGATGGCCTCCCTGGGATTTATGATCTTCGGCTGCGGCTGCGAGATGGAGGGCACCAATGTTTCCAAGATTATAGCCAAGTGGTTCAAGGGCAAGGAAATGGCCCTCGCTATGGGACTTGAGATGGCCA
>CAVGPE010000015.1:0-3893 GCA_963631065.1 Ruminococcus bicirculans (ex Wegman et al. 2014) | reverse complement strand
CGTATATGACGAGTTCTGCGTAAGGAACAACGTCCCTGTCGGCAACGAGGTCATCCCTGTCATCGAGCAGTACGAGAAGGAAGTCACCTCTAAGAGATAGTTCCTATGCACTCCTCTATCTTTCTTGGATTGCTGATCATAGCGGCCGGGGCGTTCTGCCAGTCAAGCTGCTATGTGCCGATCAACAAGATACGGAAGTGGAGCTGGGAGAGTTATTGGCTGATACAGGGCGTTTTCGCGTGGCTGGTCTTCCCGCTGCTCGGCGCCCTGCTCGCCGTACCTTCCGGACACGGCCTCTTCGAGATATACGCCCAGTATCCTAAGGAGAGTCTCCTCACGGTACTCTTCGGCGTACTCTGGGGCGTAGGCGGCCTGACCTTCGGACTGTCGATGCGCTATCTTGGCGTAGCCCTCGGCCAGAGCATCGCTCTCGGCACCTGCGCGGGACTCGGGGCCATCCTCGGTCCGGTGTTCACCGGCCAGGCGGCGACTCTTACTTCCGCCATATGGGTCGGCGTGATTGTCACCCTTGTCGGCATCGCCATCATCGGCATCGCCGGCGGTATGAAATCCGCCTCCCTGTCCGAAGAAGCCAAGAAGGAAGCCGTCAAGGACTTCAACTTCGGCAAGGGCATCATAGTCGCGCTGCTCTGCGGATTTATGAGCGCCTGCTTCAATATCGGACTCAGCTTCGGCGCCCCGCTCCGCTGGGCCGAGACGAAGGACATCTTCGCCACGCTTCCGGCCACCCTGCTTGTGACCGTCGGAGGATTTGTGACCAACGCGATATACTGTCTCTACCAGAATTGCAGGAACAAGACTTTCGGCGACTACCGCGAAGGCTCGCTCTGGGGCAACAACATCCTCTTCTGCGCTCTCGCGGGCCTGCTCTGGTACAGCCAGTTCTTCGGTCTGAGCCTCGGCAAGGGATTCCTCACGGACTTCCCTGTCCTCATCACCTTCAGCTGGTGCATACTGATGGCTCTCAACGTGACCTTCTCCAATGTCTGGGGCATCATCCTCAAAGAGTGGAAAGGTTGCTCCCGCAAGACCGTCGCTGTCCTGCTCTGCGGCCTTGTAGTGCTGATTTTCAGTACTTTCCTCCCGCAGCTTCTCGGATAGTCCGATACGGGACATAATAATGATGAAAGTCCGTGAGGGAGAGACACCCTCACGGACTTTTCGGTTATGGCTCAAGAGGGGCTTACCCTATGCTCTCCACCAGAGCGAGAACCCGGCGGCGGTTGTCGTCGATGGTGCCGGAGTCGCCGTTGCACTCATAGTATTTGCCCGCCTGCTTGTAGTACTCTATCAGCGGCTCGGTCTGGGCGTGGTAAGTCCGTATGCGGTTGCTGATGGTCTCCTCGGACGCATCGTCGGCACGGCCCTCGATGGCTGCCCTGTGGGCGATTCTCTCCCGAATCACGTCATCGGAGATCATAATCGCCACCACCGCGCTCACGCTCTCCCCCCTCTTTTCGAGTATCTTGTCGAGGTCGCGGGCCTGGGCGAGATTGCGCGGGAAGCCGTCAAGCAGGAATCCGTTGACTCCCTTGATGTTGTCGAATGCGGATTCGATCATCCCCTCCACCACCTCGTCCGGTACCAGAGATCCGGCGTCGATGAGGGTTTTCGCCTGTTTGCCGAGCTGGGTGCCGGCGGCGATTTCCGCCCGCAGAAGCTCTCCCGTGGAGATGTGCTTGAGATTGTATTTTTCCGCTATGGCACCGGCGTGCGTGCCTTTGCCGGCCCCCGGAGGGCCGAAAAGAATGTAGTACTTCATAGAATTATCGATTACGTAAATATCCTTTGAATTGCGCCCGAGTTCGTTGTAGTCCAGTCCGAAACCCACGATGAAGGCGTTGGGAATCTCCATCCCCACATAGTCTATCTTCTCCGGCTTGTCATAGACGTCAGGCTTGAGAAGCATAGTGCATATCTTTACGTCCGTCGCGCCCTTGGCGAGCAGCATCTCCTTCAGGGCGACGATGGTGTTGCCGGTGTCGACGATGTCCTCGCAGATGATGATGCGCCTGCCGCTCACATCAGCCGTGAGTCCCATCACGTTGAGCACCGTCCCCGTGGACTTCGTGCCCTGGTAGGAGGACAGCTTGATGGAAACGAGCTGGCAGTTGAAATCCAGTCTCTGCAGCAGTTCTCCCGTGAACGGAATCGCTCCGTTGAGTACGCAGAGTACGACGGGGATATCCGTGCAGCCGTTGAAATCCCGGTTGATTTCCGCTGCGACATCGTCTATTGCCTTGACGAGCCTTTCGTTGCGGATGAAAGGCTTGAAGGTCTTGTCCTGCAATACGATTTTTTCTGGCATAAAGTGACAATTATCCCGCGAAAGTAATGAATTTTCCGTAAATTTGAGTGACTTTAAACTTTAAAGACTATGAAATCGCTTCTTTTGCTTCTGGCCCTTCTCGGCCCCGGTTTCGACGAGGCCGTGCTGACAGTCAGCGGAGCGTCGTGTACGGAAGAACTTTCCGAAGACGAACTCCAGCGCTATCAGGCCCTTGCCCTGCACCCTCTGGACATCAACGCCGCCGGGGAGAGCCGGCTCCGCTCCAGCGGTCTCTTCTCGCCTTATCAGATTGCGTCGCTTCTGGATTACCGCCGCGAGTCCGGCGACATCCTTTCCGTCAGGGAGCTGGGTCTGGTGGACGGCTTCTCCCCCGCCCTCTCCGAGGCCCTGGCCCTTTTCGTCAGTTTGAAGACATCTTCCCCGCCCGGACAGCGGCGGAGTGCGGATTTTCACAACACTCTGAGCCTCAGGGCTTCATCCCGAACAGGACAGCAATACGCCGGGAGTGTCAGATACGAGGCTTCTCTGGGAGAGACGGCGGAGCTGAGGTGGACGTCGCGCAGCACATATTCGGACCCGGAATTCGGGCCGGGGACAATCAGTGCGGCATACTACGGCAGGCGCAGCCTCGGCAAGGTCGTGGCGGGCAATTTCAACGCCCGCTTCGGGCAGGGTCTGGTGAGCTGGAGCGGATTTTCGTTGAGCGGATACTCCTCCGCCGCATCTTTCTACCGCAATCCGAGCGGCATATCCGTGACCGGGGCAGCGGGGGCGGAACTCTTCGGAGCCGGAGCGGACTGGAATCTGGGCCGCTACACCCTCAGCGCGGCCTATGATGTGCGTGGACAGGGAGGAATGTTGAACCTCAGCCGCCTCGGCAGGCATTCCACTCTGGGTCTGACCGCCACGATGCAGGCGGGGTCGTTCGACTGGCGCATCTCGCTTCCGCAGACCAGCCTTTTCGGGGAGGCGGCCTGTTCGTACGGCGGCGCTGTCTCGGCTGTGGCCGGGGCGCTGTGGATTCCGGAGTACGGCAGGAAATTCACCTTTCTGGCCCGCTGGTTCGACAGGAGTTCCGCTAAATACAGCGGCGTGGCGCTTGGGATGGACACGCCCTCCTGCGTGCTGACGGCGGATATGTCCGTCAGGCGCGACAAGTCACAGATGCAGCACAGGCTGCTCCTTCTGCTCCGGCGGGAAAGCGCCGTGGATTCGCTTCTGCTGCTGAAGCCATCGCTGCGCCTGAACGCGCGTCTGCGCCCATCCGATGCTCACCCGCTTCGAGCCGAAGTCCGTGCGGAACTCTCGTCGCAGCGGAGCGGCTGGAGACTTTCCGGAAGAGCCGACGCCCTGTGGTGCAAGGCTTTCGCGTGGCTTGGATATCTGGAATTCGGATATGATTCCGGCGGTTTCAAACTGTATCTGCGCGGCGGGCTTTTCGCAATCGACAACTGGGACGACCGCATCTATGTCTATGAAAGGGATGCTCCGGGAAGTTTCAATGTTCCGGCGTATTATGGACGCGGCTGGAACGCGTCGCTGTATGCCGGCTGGAATATCAACCGGACGCACAGCCTGTGGC
>CAVGPE010000014.1:0-4029 GCA_963631065.1 Ruminococcus bicirculans (ex Wegman et al. 2014) | reverse complement strand
GGTCGCAGCTGTCGTAGTCGGTGGAGACGGTCTCCGGGTTGTAGTTGATCATTATGGCGCGGTATCCCCGCTTGCGCAGGGTCTGCAGCGCGTTGACTCCGCACCAGTCGAACTCCACGCTGCTGCCGATGCGGTATGCTCCGGATCCCAGCACTATCACTGAGCGGGAATTCCCGGCGAAGTCCACATCGTCCGCGCTGCCGTTGTAGGTCAGGTAGAGGTAGTTGGTGTCGGATGGGAACTCCGCGGCGAGAGTGTCTATCTGCTTGACGCAGGGGCGGAGTCCTATGCCGAGTCGGCGCGAGCGCACTGCGGCCTCCCCGGTCTTGAACACTCTGGCTATCTGTATGTCGGAGAATCCCTGGCGCTTGGCCTTGCGGAGCAGTTCGTCTCCGAGGTCTTCGAGGCCGGAGCAGCTCTCCAGCTCGCGGTAGGTGGTCTCTATGTTCTCCAGCTTGTCGAGGAACCAGCGGTCTATGCGGGTCAGCTCGTGTATGCGGTCAGTGCCGTAGCCTGACTCGAAGGCGGCGGCTATCGCGAAGATGCGGGTGTCGGTGGGATTCTTGAGGGCGTCGTCGAGGTCTTCCGTCCTGTAGGGCTTGTTGCAGACGAAGCCGTTGGCCCCCTGTCCTATCATACGGAGGCCCTTCTGTATGGCCTCCTCGAAGTTGCGGCCTATGGACATCACTTCTCCGACGCTCTTCATACTTGAGCCTATCTCTCTGGACACGCCCTTGAACTTGGCGAGATCCCAGCGCGGAATCTTGCAGACCACATAGTCGAGGGCCGGTTCGAAGAATGCCGGAGTGGTGCCGGTGACCGAGTTGCTGAGCTCGAAGAGTCCGTAGCCCAGTCCGAGTTTGGCGGCGATGAACGCGAGAGGGTAGCCTGTGGCCTTGGAGGCGAGGGCCGACGAGCGGCTCAGACGCGCGTTGACTTCAATCACCCTGTAGTCCTCGCCGTCGGGGCTGAAGGCATACTGAACGTTGCACTCTCCGATTATCCCTATATGGCGCACGATGTCGATGGCCGTCTTGCGCAGGAAGTGGTATTCGGAGTTGGAGAGGGTCTGGGACGGGGCGACCACTATGCTCTCGCCGGTATGGATGCCGAGCGGGTCGAAGTTCTCCATATTGCAGACGGTGATGCAGTTGTCATAGCTGTCGCGCACCACTTCGTATTCTATCTCCTTCCAGCCTCTGAGCGACTTCTCGACCAGCACCTGCGGGGAGAAAGAGAACGCCTTGCCGGCTATGGCGTCCAGCTCCTCCTGCGTCTCGCAGAATCCGGAGCCGAGTCCGCCGAGCGCATAAGCCGCGCGGATGATTACGGGATATCCGACAGCCTGCGCTGCGGCCCTGGCCTCGTCGAGGCTGGAGGCCGCGTGCGAGCGTATGGTCTTGACCCCGATTTCGTCCAGTTTCCTGACGAAGAGTTCCCTGTCCTCGGTGTCGATGATGGCCTGCACCGGAGTGCCCAGCACACGTATGCCGTATCTGTCGAACACGCCCCGGCGGTAGAGTTCCACTCCGCAGTTGAGCGCCGTCTGCCCTCCGAAGGAGAGCAGGATGCCCTGCGGCTTCTCCTTGGCGATGACCTTCTCCACGAACTGCGGGGTCACCGGCAGGAAATAAATCTTGTCCGCCACGCCCTCCGAGGTCTGCACAGTGGCGACGTTAGGATTTATCAGCACCGTGCTGATGCCCTCCTCCCGCAGCGCCTTGAGGGCCTGCGAACCGCTGTAGTCAAACTCTCCGGCTTCGCCTATCTTGAGTGCTCCGGATCCCAGCACCAGTACCTTTCTTATGCTTCTGTCAGTCATTTTCTACAATCTGGATATGAATTCGTCGAAAAGAAACTCCGTGTCCACCGGGCCGCTGGAGGCTTCCGGGTGGAACTGGGCGGAGAAGAACGGCTTGCTGCGGTGGCGTATGCCCTCGTTGGTGCCGTCGTTCATATTGGTGAAGTAAGGCTCCCAGTCCGCTCCGAGACTGCTCTCGTCCACTGCGAAACCGTGGTTCTGGGAGGTAATGAAGCACCTTTCCGTGCCGTTGAGACGCACCGGCTGGTTGTGGCTGCGGTGTCCGTATTTGAGCTTGAAGGTCTTCGCGCCGGCGGCGAGGGACATGAGCTGGTTGCCCATGCAGATGCCGAAGATGGGCCTGTCTCCCTCATAGGCCTTGCGTATATGCTCCACCGCCGCTCCGCAGAGGGCGGGGTTGCCGGGGCCGTTGGAGATGAAGAGTCCGTCGTAGTCGAGAGTGTTGAAGTCATAGTCCCACGGGACACGGGTCAGCTGGACGCCCCTGTCCAGCAGGCAGCCGAGTATCCTGTGCTTGACCCCGCAGTCCACGAGAACGACCTTCTTGCCGGAGCTGCCGTAGCGGATAACCTCCTTGCAGCTGACACGGGCGACCTGATTGTCGACGTTGGGGTCGTAGAACGGGAAATCCTCCCCGCAGCCCTCCGGCACTATCTTGCCGAGCATCGCTCCCTGAGTCCTTATCATCTTGGTGAGTTCGCGGGTGTCAATCCCGTATATGCCGGGGATTCCGTTCTCCTTCAGCCATTCGTCAAGGCTCTTGACCGCGTCCCAGTGGCTGTATTTCACGCTGTAGTCCGAGATGATGAGTCCGCGCACGTGAATCCTCTCGGATTCGAAGGTGGTGCAGAGGCCGTTGGCGTCGTATTTCTCCGACGGGATGCCGTAGTTGCCTATGAGAGGGTAGCTGACGCAGAGAATCTGCCCCTCGTACGACGGGTCGGTGAGGCTTTCGGGGTAGCCGACCATCGCCGTTGAGAATACGACTTCTCCGCTTCCGGCGCTGTCGCAGCCGAAACTCCATCCTTCCATTCTGCAGCCGTTGCCCAGAATGAGCGCGGCCTTTTTACGAATTTCTGCCATATCTTATTGTAAGAATCTGTTTACCAATTGGATGCCGATTTCATCAGCTCGGCCACCCTGTCGTTGCACAGATTGCCGATGCTGCCTATGTGCGTATGGCCGAGGTCCGATGCCTTCAGGGACGATATGTCGCCTCCCGAATAGCGGAAGCGGCCCTCGTTGACCTCCGCTCCGACCTGTCTGTAAGCCTCCCTGAACGGGATGCCCGATAGGGTTCTGCGGTTGACCTCCTCCACCGTGAAGAGATGGGCGTAGAGGGGGTTATCGAGTATGTGCGTGTTGACTTCGATATGCGCGAGCATATAGTCCGTCATAGTCAGGCAGTCGTGCATCAGCTCCAGGGCGGGGAAGAGTATGTCCTTGAGCAGCTGGTAGTCGCGGTGGTAGCCGTGGGGCATATTGCTGCAGAGCAGGGAAATCTCGTTCTCGCAGGAGAGGATGCGGTTGCACTTGCCGCGCACCGTCTCCCAGACATCGGGGTTCTTCTTGTGCGGCATAATGCTGGACCCGGTGGTGAGATTGTCCGGGAAATGTATGAATCCGAAATTCGGACACATATACATACAGCAGTCTGCGGCGAACTTGTTGAGGGTCAAGGCGAGTGACCCCATCGCCGAGGCGACGCACCTCTCCGTCCCGCCCCGGCTCATCTGGGCCGCGACGCTGTTGATGACAGGGGAGTCGAATCCGAGCAGGCGGGTGGTCATATCGCGGTCGAGAGGGAAGGAGTTGCCGTAGCCGGCGGCGGAGCCGAGCGGGTTGCGGTTGACGACGCGGTATGCTCCGGCGAGCATATGCATATCGTCCACGAGCGCTTCGGCGTAGGCTCCGAACCACAGCCCGAAGGATGACGGCATCGCAAGCTGCGCGTGGGTGTAGCCGGGGAGCAGCACTTCCCTGTGCTTCTCGCTGAGGGCCTGCAGGGTGGAGAACAGAGTCAGAGTCTCTTCGCGCATCTTCTTGAGCTCGTCTCTGAGGAAGAGCTTGATGTCCACGAGAACCTGGTCGTTGCGGGAGCGTCCGGAATGTATCTTCTTGCCCATATCTCCGAGTTCGCGGGTGAGCAGGAGCTCTATCTGCGAATGTATGTCCTCCACGTCGTCTTCGAGGGTGAAACTTCCGTC
>CAVGPE010000013.1:0-19509 GCA_963631065.1 Ruminococcus bicirculans (ex Wegman et al. 2014) | reverse complement strand
TAGATACCGGGCAGGCAGTCGGGCTTCGGAGAGCCTGTCCACCCCCGGACCGGGGCAGGGGGCGGGGCCCGCAAGATGCGAGTTCTGCATCGGCAGGACGAAGCAGATTGTGGGAGGGGCCGGAGTGAAGCAAGTCGCAGACTTGCGAACGGAGTCTCTCCGAAGTCCGACTGCCTGCCCGGAAAGGGGTGACATGATAACAATAAGCGAATCTCGTGCGGGAAGGGAAAATTTCGCAAGTTCCTGCACAATGCTTATTTTACGACAAAAGTTTATTACTTGCAGATTTTGAGCAAAGGACTGCCTTCTTCCGGGAATTCCGCCCAGGCCAGCACCGCGTCATCGTTGGATTTGAACACCCTGCGCTTGCTGTCGAAGGTACAGGTGGAGAGCCTCTTCTCTCCGTGGAATACGGTCCTGCACAGGTAGTCCCCGTCCCTCTTGGGATAAATCTTGTCCTCAAGCCTGTGCCATTTGGCGTTCATCGCCCATTGCGCCCCTTTCAGGAAAGCGTTGTCAATCTCCTTGCCTTTCATATGCGGATATTTTATGGTTAGGGTCGTAAGATAATGACAATGCGGCAGATATGCAAGCGCCTCCGAACCGCGGAGGCCGGCGGAATCAAGGGAAAATTGCTATATTTGCGTCTGAGCAGCCCGCTGCGACAACTTGACGGATGATATAAGGGATAAAGACATCAGGCATGTTTAGATATATTGACCATAGGGACAGAACATTTCTTTTCGGCGCATACCGGGGAGAAAAGTCTCAATTGGACTGGATACTGGGAGAAAAGACCCGAAGATACGGGAAACTTTATAATGTCCGTTTCAATCAGAATCTGTTTTCTCAAAGAAACGGCGGAATCCTGTCGGACATTCTGCCGGATTATGTCTTAATCTACGACACCCGCCATCCGCAGACAGGATATCATCTTTTCCCTTGCATAAATTCCTCTGTCAAGGAACAGACAGAAATGGAGCAATTGAAATATCCGACTCCGAACGGAGCATATGTGGTCTTTTCGCTGGGAGATGAACTTCTTGCCGAACCGTTGGACATGAATCAGCTGATCCGACAAGCCTTTCCTGAAGGCGACAGGGAAATCCCGTTCGCTCCCAAAATGCTTACTGGGCAGGACATCGCGAATGCGGTGAATGCGGCTCTGGAGCAGCCCGAAATCGCCGTATGCAATAACGATGGCGTATTGCGTTTCATCGACCTGTTCGCCGGCATCGGCGGCATCCGATGCGGACTGGAATTGGCCGCCAAAGAAAAGGGGCTGACACCTGTCTGCGTCTTCTCTTCAGAGATTAAGCCGCACGCCGTCAAGGTGTTGCAAGAAAATCATCCGGGAGAGACAATCACAGGAGACATAACAAAAGTTGACACAAAAAACATTCCCGACTTCGACATCCTCTGCGCAGGCTTCCCCTGTCAGGCATTCAGTTCCGCCGGCAAGAGACAGGGATTTGCCGACACACGCGGAACAATGTTCTTCGAAGTCGAGCGCATTCTGAGAGACAAGCGCCCTAAAGGCTTCATCCTCGAAAATGTGGAAGGGCTTGTAAATCACGATGGGGGCAAGACGCTGCAGGTCATCGTAAACAGACTTGCCGCATTGAATTACAAATTCGATTTCCGCGTGCTTAACTCAAAATATTTCGGCGTGCCGCAGGAACGCAAAAGAATATACATCGTGGGCAGCACCTGTAGCAAACCGAACCTGGACAATTTCCCGATAAAGGAAAGCAAGCTTGGTGACATCCTTGAATCAGGGCTGCCTACATCGGACACCCCTTTTGTACGGACACTCCTCAAACATTTCAAGACAGAACAGCTCTACGGCAAATCCATAAAGGACAAAAGAGGCGGCGACACCAACATCCACAGCTGGGACCTGGAGATAAAAGGCTCCGTCTCTTCTGAGCAAAAGCGACTTCTTGACACCATTCTGACCGAACGGCGCAAGAAAAAATGGGCAGAAAAAATAGGTATCGACTGGATGGACGGGATGCCGCTGACAAAGGAACAGATTCAGACTTTCTACAACTCTCCCAATTTGGAAGGGATGCTGGAAGATTTGACACAAAAAGGCTATCTGAAATTTGAATATCCCAAAAAACTCATCCGCGGGAAGAATGAAAACGGCGTTGTGACGACCCGCAGAGAGTACGACATGACAAAGCCTAAAGGATATAATATAGTTGCAGGGAAATTAAGCTTTGAGATAAACAAAGTGATGTCGCCGGATGAAACAGCCCCTACGCTTGTGGCGATGGATATGCAGAAGTTGTATGTAGAGGACAACGGCGGACTCCGCAGACTGTCTCTCAGGGAAGGCCTGCGCTTATGTGGCTATCCCGACGATATGCTCTTCGACGTGAGCGAGAAAGACGGCTTCGACCTTTTGGGCAATACGGTTGTTGTGCCTGTAATCAAGGCCGTTGCGGAACGATTGTTGGACACCTTTAATTTATAAACTATGGATGCGTCAGAAAAGTTATACCGCGCCCTTGTCGAGGACTTCGGGATGGAGGGGGCGAAAGGATCCGTTAAATTCAATCTTCGCGACTTCGGGATAACCGTCGAACAGAATAATATCATCGGAAACATCCTCGAAGAATGGCTTGACAAATGGATGACGAGCAAGGACATCGTGCATATCCATAACGAGAGGCAGGCTTCGCCCGACTTCTGGCTCAACCCGGATAATCCGGAATCTGACTGGCTGGAGATAAAATCCTTCACGGGCAGCCCGAATTTCGACATCGCGGCATTCAGGAGTTTCATCAATCTCGTGATAGACAAACCCTGGAAACTTCACTCCAAGCATCTCCTCATCAAATACAGGATGGAACACGGCGTGGTGGAGATTGAGCGGATATGGTTAAAGAACCTTTGGGAGATATGCAGCACCAGCAGCACCTGGCCGGTAAAGGTACAATATAAAAACAAGGTGATTGTAAACATCCGGCCCGCCGTGTGGTATTCAGAACACGCCGATTTCAAGCCTTTCGAGAGCCTTGAAGACTTTCTGGCCGCTATGGAGGAAGTTATTTACCAGTATCCTGACACAAGAGTCACCATAGCCCTGCATTGGAAGGACAATCTGATAAAGAGCTACGAAAAGCATTACGGCAGACATCTCGACCCAGACGGGAAGAGCAGACAAAATGATTATCGAAGCACACGACATACGCAAGAGTTTCGGCACGCTGGAGGTGCTGAAGGGGCTGGACTTCCACGCCGGGAAGGGAGAGACCGTCTCGATAGTAGGGGCCTCCGGAGCCGGCAAATCCACCCTTCTGCAGATACTCGGCACCCTGTCCTCTCCGGACAGCGGAAGCCTGAGAATCGACGGGCAGGACATACTCGCACTCGGGAGCGACGCCCTGGCCGCATTCAGAGGCCGCAGAATCGGCTTCGTCTTCCAGGCGCACCATCTGCTGCCAGAGTTCACGGCTCTGGAGAACGTGATGATTCCGGCCCTGATAGCGGGCAAGCCCGTCCGCGAGACCCGCAGAAAGGCTCTCGGCATCCTTGAAAGCCTCGGTCTCAAGGAAAGGGCCGGCCACAAGCCCTCCGAAATGTCCGGCGGAGAACAGCAGAGGACGGCCATAGCCCGCGCCATCATCAACGACCCTGCGGTGCTGCTGGCCGACGAGCCCACCGGCAACCTCGACTCCGTCACCCGGCAGGAGATACACCGCATATTCTTCGGACTCAGGGACAGCCTCGGACAGACCATAGTGATTGTCACCCACGACCCGGAACTCGCCTCGCTCTGCGACCGCCGCCTGACGATGAAGGACGGGAAATTCATATAGCGAAGTGGCGGAACAGACGTTCAGATTCCGTCAGTTCAAGGTACGCAACCGGGACTCGGCCTTGAAAGTGGGGACGGATGCGGTACTGCTCGGAGCGGCGATGACCCTGCTGCCGACAGACCGCCTTGCGCTCGACATAGGCACAGGCACCGGAGTCATCGCGCTTATGGCGGCGCAGCGCACGGAGAGGTGCAGCATCATCGGCATCGACATCGACCCTCCCTCCGCCGCCGAAGCGGAAGAGAATTTCAGGCTCTCCCCCTGGGCGGACAGGCTGACATCCGTCTGCACGCCGCTGTCCGGGTACAGAAGCGCGGATAAGTTCGATGTGATATTCTCCAATCCGCCGTACTACGACTGTTCGCTCCGCAATCCGGACGGACGGGAAGCCGCCGCACGGCACAGCGGCTCGCTCTCCGTCAGGGACATACTCGCGTTCGCATCAGCGCAGCTCAATCAGAGCGGGCGTCTCTCGATGATCCTCCCCTCGGAGCAGATACGCGACATCACAAGATGCGCCGCCTCCTACGGACTGAAGCCGTTCCGCCTGCTCAACATACGCACCTCGGAGAACAAGGCCGTCAGACGCACGGTCATCGAGCTTTCCGCCGGCGGGAGCAGGCCCGAAGAGGAGGAAATCACCCTTATGCAAGGTGGGGAGCGCACCGAAGAATACCGCCGCCTCACGGAAGACTTCTATCTCTGAAAGCGGCGGCCTCTCACTGCCTCAGAACGGCATCCGCAGATTCGCCACAGGCCGCAGAGCAGCACGGGAGGCCGTTTTGGGGCGAAATCGGAAGCCCCCGCAAAATCGCCACAAAACCCCGTCCACGCCCCGCATAAGCGGGCGTTGACCACAAACGCCGCCTCCGCAGGTCCGGAGTAAAACATTCTGTTCATACCTTCGCCGCCGAAAACCCAAAAAAACATTTTGACGATGTACGAACTCAAGCAAAAAGACAATTTCATTCTCACATTTGAGAATTCCGTCAAGGAATGCTGGGACAAGGCCGCTCTCGACGACTACAACACGAGCAGCGTGACTTACGGCGAACTCGCCGCCGAAATCGAAAAGACCGTGCTGTGCTGGAAAGCCGCCGGTCTGAAGAAGGGAGACAAGATAGTCATCAATGCCAGAAGCAGCGCCAACTGGGCGAAGATATTTCTCGCCGCGCAGACGGGCGGATTCGTGGCTGTACAGATATTCAACGGTTTCACCCCGGAGGACACGGCCAGGCTGGTCAACCACTCCGACGCGCGTCTCCTGTATACTGAAAAAGCCATCTTCGACAAGATGGACTTCAACGGACTCGAAGCCCTCATCGGTGCGATAGACACCAAGACAGGCGAGCTTCTCGCTTCACGGGAGGGGTTTGCCGACGCATATGAGGGCCGGGACGCCCTGTTCGCCAAGGCCCATCCGGACGGACTCTCCCCGAAGGACATACACTACGAAGCGGGTTCGCTGGATGACCTCGCCGCCATCATGTACACCTCCGGCTCCACCGGCAACCCTAAGGGCGTAATGCTCACCAACAGAAATCTTTCTGCCAACATACAGCTCATCCCGGTACACTTCCCGTACCGCCGCGAGGACAACTATGTCAGCGTCCTCCCGTACGCGCACATTTTCGGGATGGTCTACGATATGCTCGCGCCGCTCTGCTTCGGGATGCACCTGATCGTACTCTGCATCCCGCCTGTACCGGCAAACCTCAAACCTGCCCTCAGGCAATACAAGCCTTATGTATTTTTTGCCGTTCCGCTCATTCTCACCAAGCTTCTGGAGGATTCCATCGGAGAATTCATCCACAGCAAGAACGGGGCGGCAAAGCTTGAGGACCACGAGAACAACCGCGACTACTGCGAGGCTCTCGCGACCATCTTCCTCAACGCCCTCGGCGGCAATGTAGGCCTCTTCGTCACGGGCGGAGCGGCGATTCCGGAACACCTCGAGAAACTGATGGTGGAGAAGCTCCGGCTTCCTTTCGTCACGGGCTACGGTATGACCGAAGCCGCGCCGACCATCAGCCTCGGACACAAGGGAAGCTACAAGCTCAAGGAGTGCGGAGAATATGTGGACGAAGCCGTGGAACTCAGAATCGACTCCGCGGACCAGGAACACATCCCCGGAGAAATCCTCATCAGGGGCAATGTCGTGTTCGCCGGCTACTACAAGAATGAGGAGGCCACCCGCGCCGCATTCACGGAAGACGGATGGTTCCACACCGGCGACCTCGGCACCGTGGACAAGGATAAGAGCCTGTTCATCGTGGGCCGCTGCAAGAGCATGATTCTCTCCACCAACGGGCAGAACATCTTCCCGGAGGAGATAGAGGTGGTGCTGAACGCGCTGCCTTATGTGGGAGAGTCCCTCATCGTCTCCCGCGAAGGCAGGCTCGTGGCGCTCATAGTGCCTGACCACAATCTCGCCGGCGATATGGACGCCGCCGCGCTCAAGAACGTGATGGACGCCAACCTCACGGCCCTCAACAAGAAGATTCCGGGATATTCCCAGGTAAGTTCATACGAGCTCCGCTTCGAGCCTTTTGCAAAGACCCCGAAGGGAAGCATCAGAAGATTTATGTATGAATAAGGAAAGAAGAGTTGTCATCACCGGCCTGGGAGTCATCTCCCCGGTCGGCAATGACATCGGAAGTTTTTGGGACAGTCTCAAGAACGGCCTCTGCGGCATCAGCAGACTGGAGAGGTTCGAGGAGCATCATCTCCCGATCCACGTGGCGGGGCAGATCAGGGATTTCGACCCTGCGGCATTCGGGCTGAACGGAGCCGACCGCCGTCGCAACGACCTCTACAGCCAGTACGCCCTTGCCGCCGCTTCCCAGACTATGGCCTCCAGCTCACTCGTATCCGGGGAGAACATAGCTCCGGAGAGATTCGGGGTATATGTCGGCACGGGCATCGGGGGTATGAACACTTTCGTCGCCCAGACCAAAGTGATGCTTGAGGAGGGGGCGGAAAGGATTTCCCCTCTCTTCATCCCGATGATGATACCGAACATCGCCGGAGGCAACATCGCCATCAGGTACAATGCCCAGGGGCCCTGCCTGACCCATGTGTCGGCCTGCGCCACGGGTACCAACTCGATTGGAGAGGCGTATCTGGCCATTCTCTGCGGACGTGCGGACGCGATACTCACCGGAGGCAGCGAGGCCGTGATAAACCCGCTCGCCATCGGAGGCTTCGCCAACTGCAAGGCCCTCACCACAGAGGAAGACCCCGACAACGCCTGCCTGCCGTTTGACCGCCGCAGAGGCGGATTCGTGATGGCGGAAGGGGCCGCGATGATGATGCTGGAGGAATATTCGCACGCCGTATCGCGCGGAGCGGAAATCATAGCGGAAGTCTGCGGCTACGGCTGCACCTGCGACGCATATCACTACACAGCCCCGCGTCAGGACGGCATCCCGGCCGCCAAAGCCATCAGAGACGCTCTCTCCGAAGCCGGATACAGACCGGGAGAGGCGCTCTACATCAACGCGCACGGGACGGGGACCCACCTCAACGACGTGGCGGAGACCAACGCCATAAAGCTCGCCCTCGGCGAAGATGACGCCCGCAGGGCATCGGTCAGCTCCACCAAGTCTATGACGGGGCATATGTTCGGCGCAACGGGTGCGGCGGAGCTGATTGCATCCGCCCTCGCCCTCAAGGACGGGATTGTGCCGCCGACACTCGGACTCCGCGAACAGGACCCCGAGTGCGACCTCGACTATACGCCGCTCAAGGCCCGCAGGAGAGAATTGGACATCGCGATTTCCAATTCTCTCGGCTTCGGAGGGCATAATGTTTGCGTGGCATTAAGGAAATTTGTAAAATGAACAGAGACGACATCAAGCGGGTTCTGCCCCACAGGGAGCCTATGCTCCTTATTGACAAGTCCGAACGGGACGGAGAGGATGTGTGTTCCGAATACACCATAAAGGAAAACGAGTTCTTCACCACCGGCCACTTCCCCGGATATCCGGTAGTGCCTGGAGTGATACTCTGCGAGATTATGGCACAGGCGAGCTTCCTGCACATCCCGGCAGAAGAACTCAAGACCAATACGGCATTCTACGCCGGGCTGGACGGAGTGAAATTCAAGCGTTCCGTATTCCCCGGAGACACGGTCTGCACCCGCTCCCGGCTTGTCGGGCGCAAAGGGCCGGCGGTGTTCATCGAGGCGAAAGCCAGCGTCAACGGGAATGTCTGCTGCCAGGGCAAACTCACGTTTATGCTTGTACCAAATGACAATCTGAAGAAGTAACAATCCATCTATGGCATACGGTTTACTCAAAGGCAAGAAGGGCATCATCTTCGGCGCCCTCAACGAGCAGTCCATCGCGTGGAAAGCGGCGCAGAAAGCCCGCGAAGAGGGGGCGGAACTCGTGCTGACCAATACGCCGGTCTCCATCAGGCTCGGCACAATCAACGATCTCGCACAGGAGTGCGGCGCTCTCGTGGTGCCGGCGGACGCGACTTCACTCGAAGACCTCAACGCTCTGGTGGACAAGGCTATGGAACACTTCGGCGGGCAGTTCGACTTCGTGCTGCACTCAGTCGGGATGTCTCCCAACATCCGCAAGGGCCGCGCCTACGAAGACCTCAACTACGACTTCCTGGGCAAGACCCTCGACATTTCGGCCATCTCCTTCCACAAGCTGCTGAACGTGCTTTACCGCAAGGACGCGCTCAAGGAGTGGGGGTCAGTCGCCGCGCTGACATATATCGCCGCGCAGCGCACCTTCGAGGGATATAACGATATGGCCGACGCCAAGGCACTGCTCGAATCGATAGCCCGCAGTTTCGGGGTCATCTACGGCAAGCGCAGGCACGTGCGCATCAACACCGTATCACAGTCCCCGACACTCACGACCGCAGGCAGCGGCATCGCCGGAATGCAGGATATGTTCGGCTACGCCGACAGGATGTCACCTCTCGGCAACGCCGACGCTTCGGACTGCGCCGACTACCTCGTGACCCTGTTCTCGGATCTCACAAGGCACGTCACGATGCAGACCCTCTACCACGACGGAGGATTCTCTTCCACGGGCCTCACCGCCGACGCCGTCGCCCTGATTGGCAAGGGGATGCAGCAGGAATAGAGGCCTGACGAAATACGAATAAGCCCGGGGCTTCCGCTCCGGGCTTATCAGTTGTATGTGCCTGTCTGTTACAGATTAGGATTGGACTTCTTCCACTCGCTGACAGGAGGGACGATTCCCAAAGAGACAATCTCGTCGCGCATCTTGCAGAGGTGCTCGTATGAGGCCTTCAGATCGGCCATCTCCTGCGGAGTGCCCTCAGGCTTGGTATAGTGTACGCCGGTGGCGTCGATAACCGTCGGCATAGCCATCATCACGTTCTTGTAGCCGCAGACGTCGCAGTTGACATAGCAGCCTGCAGGCCAGGTGAATTTCTCGCCTCCCATCGCGGCCTCGATCATCTTGACAGCATTGTAGGCCGGACTCTGGAACGAGCTGCGTCCGCGAAGCTTGATGATGTTGGAACCTCCCTGGATGGTGTCGTGCTTGATTTCGGCCCACTTCTCCTCGGAGAGATGCTTGTCGGCGAGAGGAGTGCCGTTGATGAGGGCCTTGGAAGCGAATACCGCCATAGCCTCGCCGTGACCGCCGTAGGTGTATGCGTTGGTGACGGAACTCTGCGGCACGCCGAATTCCCTTGCAAGATTGCTCTGGAGGCGGGTGGAGTCGAGAGCGGCGAGAGAAGTGAGCTGCTCAGGCTTCAGGCCGGAGTGGATGAGGGCGGTGAGAGCCGTCACGTCTGCCGGATTGAAGATGACCACCACGTGCTTGACATCAGGGCAGTACTGCTTGATATAGTCTCCGAACTGGGCGGCGATCTGACAGTTGCCCTTGAGCAGGTCCTCGCGGGTCATACCCTCCTTGCGCGGAGCGCCGCCGGAAGAGATGATGTATTTGGCGTCCTTGAACGCGACAGCCGGATCAACCGTCCAGCTGATGTTCGCGCCCTCGAATCCGCAGTGGTACATTTCCTCCGCCACGCCGTGAACACCCGGCTCGAAGATGTCGTAGAGGCAGATGTTTGGCGTAAGCCCGAGCATAAGGGCCGTCTGGGCCATATTGGAACCGATCATTCCGCCGGCACCAACGATGACCAACTTTTCATCAGTAAGATATTTCATAATGGTATCGATATTTTGTCGTTTTCCAAAAGTGGGACAAATATAATAAAAATCATTATCTTTGCGGCGTTATAAAAATTTTATGGCACTATATCTCATAAAGGATCTTGACGACGACTACCACTCGAAACTGGGGGTATGGCAGATCACAGAAACTGAAGACGAGCTCCGCAAGCTCTCTTCGGTCCCTTCAGACGAACTTGAAGAAATTTCCTACATCAGGAGCGAATCGCTCAGAAAACAGAAACTTGCAGTCAGGGCTCTGCTCGACACCCTTTTCGAGGAGAAAGTGTATCTGAGCCACCACGACAACGGCAAGCCTTACATCGAAAATTCAGCCACCAACATCAGCATCACCCACACCGACAGATATGTCGCGATAATCCTTAACGACACCGAGGAAGTGGGCATCGACTGCGAGTCCCTCGACAGGGATTTCTCCGCCGTCGAGAAGAAGGCCCTCTCGGAGGACGAAATCGACGGACTCGACGAGGAGAAGCGCAACGAGCAGCTGGCCATCTACTGGTGCGCCAAGGAGGCCGTATACAAGAAGATGTCACAGCACAACGTGGACTTCGCCGAGCAGATTGAAATAGATGATTTCAGGCTTCGCGGCGAGGGGGAGCTTGAAGCCACCTTCATCCAGAAGGACGGATTCGAGGAGGATCTCCGTCTGGAATATATGACCTTCGACCGGCACGTCCTCGTCTGGGTCGCGGGCTGACCTTTCATAAAACCGCTTTCTCAGCGCGGTCTGAGCCAGCTTTCCGGGTTCTGCGGAGTCTTCTCCTTCCAGACCTGGAAGTGCAGCCGGGTCTGGCCGTCTATAGTGTCGACCTTCCCTATGCTCTGACCTGTCTTCACCTTGTCTCCCGCCTTGACGGATACCGCGTCCAGCTTGCAGTAGAAGGTGAAATAACTGCCGTGCTGCACGAGTACGCAGCGGTTGTATCCCGGCATCACTATCACCCTCCGCACTTCCCCGTCGAACACGGCCTGCACCTCCGCCCCCGGAGAGAGGGAAATGCCTATGCCGTTATTGAACGGCATCACGAGCGAAGTATATACCGGATGCTTGTGCTTGCCGAACTTCTCCACCACCGGCCCGTCCGCCGGCCACGGGAGCTTGCCCTTGTTGGCCTCGAACTCCGCGGCGAGCCTGTAGTCCACCTGTGAGGCCGGCTGTTTGCCGGAGGAGTTGCGCCTGCTCTCCTCCATATATTGCGCGATGATGCGCTCTATCTCGCGGTTCAGGGCCTCCACCTGTTTGCGCTTGGAGTTGAGCTGCTTCTGATAGCGGGTCTTGTCCTTCTTCAGATTGGCCACCAGCGTGTCGGAGCGCTTCTCCTCCTTGCGGAGATTGTCCAGCGCGCGCTGCCGCTCGGCCCTCATACTTTCTGCTCGGCGCTTCATCGCCTCCAAAGAGGCGAGCTCCGTTTCCAGAGAAGCCTGCATCTCCTTGATTTTCAATGCCTGAGCATTCATCTGGGAGGCCATGTTCTTAAGATACGAATAGCGCCGGGAAGCCTGGCCCACATCGCCGCTCGACAGGACATAGACATACCAGAGCCGGGCGTCGCGGTTGCGGTAGGCCCCGCGTATCAGCTTCCGGTAATACACCGTCATCGTGTCGAGCCTTGCGCGGAGAGCGTCATAGCGGCCCTGAGCCACCCTGATGCTGTCGGAGATGATGCGGATTTCCCTGTCGCTCTCCTGCACCAGAGTCCTGCGGTTGGATATCTGCTTGCGTATGAGGGTGAGTTCGTTGAGTGCGCCCGCGCTTTTGCTCGTGTTCTCGCGAAGCTGCTTCTGTATCTGGGCTATCTCCTTCTCCAGCTGAGCCTTGCGGTTCTCCTGCTCGCTGGTGTTCTGCCCCGTGGCGAAAAGGCAGAGGCAGAGCGCCGGCACGAGGACGAGTATGCGGCGCAGAACTCTCATCTGGCCGCTTTCTGCTCGGACAGCGACTTGTAGTAGCTGGAAAGGTCGGTCTCGCCGAGAGCTTCCAGCACCTTGGAATAATGCTCCAGTATCACGGCGCTCTCCTTGCCCCCGTAGATCATCGCGTGCTTGAAATACGGCTTGGCGTCCTTGGGCCGGCGCAGAAGGTAGAGTATCCATCCGTAGGTGTCGAGATAGGTGGCGTTGTCCGGCTGAAGCTCCACGGTTCTTCTGCTCATTTTCAGAGCCTTGCGCAGGGAACGCTTCTCAAGGGAGAGGTAATAGGCGTAGTTGTTGAGTACGGGGGTGTAGTCCGGATTCACTTTCAGAGCCTTGTCGTAGGCCTTGTAGGCCCGGCTGCGGTCTTCCTGCCTGTAGGCTATGTCGCCCTCGTATGAATAGGCGAACAGCAGCTGCTCCCTGTCCCCCTGCCGGACGGCGAGGGCGGCGAGAGTGTCGCACTGGCTGAGTACCTCGTCCCACCGGCTCTCGACGGAGAGAAGCTTTATCTTGATTTCGCGTGATTTAAGGTCTTCCGGATACATCCGCAGGCAGCTGTCGGACAGTCTCTTGAGCTGCTCTCCCCAGACCCACCAGAAGCGGGAGTCGAGATTGTCGACTATGGAGCCGAGGTAGTCGCTCTTGATGTCCGGGCGGACTTCTTCGTTGCCGATGAAATGTTCGAGGGAAGCGAAGAACGGGGGATAATTGCGCTGCATCCTGAGCAGTTCCATCTTTCCGAGTTCCGCAGGGGCGTAGTCGGGGTCCATCTCAAGGGCCTGGCTGTAGTAGGCGAGGGCGAGGGAGTCGCGACCCTGCCGGAAGCGGACATCCGCGATAAGGGTCAGGGTGTAGGGGGTGTTGTAAAGCGACGGGCTCATCTTGACGAGCTTCGTGCAGATGTCGGCAAGCATGGGGCGGTCGCCTTCGTTGCTGTAGAGCGTGGCCAGAGCGTTGAGATACCAGCTGTTGGCGGAGTCGAGCTGCACTGCCTTCTGGAGGTGTTCCCGCGCCTGGGCATTATCGTCCAGGGCCAGCTCGCAGAGTCCGAGATAATAGTTCACGGCGTCATCTGAGGGTGCGGATTCGAGCAGCGCGGAGAATTTCTCCCTGGCCTGCTGATAATTGCCCTCCGCATATTCCGACGCCGCATCTATGAAGAGTCCGCTGTCCGCCACATTCTGCGCGCGAAGGCAGAAGCAAAGGAGGAGAAGCGGCATATATGAAATGACGAACTTTCTCATACCACCCGCAAAAGTATGCAATTTTATGAGAAATATTGGTTACTTTAGCACTAATTATTGCAAAACGACAATGCAACTTTTCGAGAACAGGAAGCATCTTGATACTCGGGAAGCGGATTGGATAGAAGGGGCGAAACGCGGCGACCGCAAATCTCAGAAGGCCATCTACGACTTTCTGTCGCGTAAGATGTTCGCAGTATGTCTGCGGTATATGGGCGACAGGGAGGCGGCGGAGGACATACTTCAGGACGGATTTGTGACCCTCTTCTCCAAGCTTGACAGCTATACGGGGGCAGGCTCCTTCGAAGGCTGGGCACGCAGGATCTTTGTAAACACTGCTCTGATGAGTCTCAGAAAGAAGGACGCCCTCAAGAACACCGGGGACATCACCCTCGCCTGGAACATCTCGGACGGCGAACCGTCACCCGTACAGAAGATAGGGCACGACGAGCTGCTGAAGATGGTGGCGGCGCTTCCGCCGGGATTCCGCACGGTCTTCAATATGTATATAATGGAAGGTTATTCACACAAGGAGATAGCGGAGGCGCTCGGCATCTCGGAGACGACATCCCGCTCTCAGCTTCAGAGAGCCAGAGTGCTGTTGCAGTCAAAGATTAAGAAGCTGTTTTGAAATGGCTTCTAAAGACAGGTATCAGTAAAGATGCAGGAAGAATTCAGTGATTTCGACCTCCGGATGAGGTCTATGCTCGAAGGCGCGGAGGCGAGACCGTCCCGCCGCGTCTGGAAAGGCATATCCTCCCGTCTGGACAGCACTGCGGCGACCCGGCGTCTCAGCCGGGAGCGCACAAGGCTCGCGTGGGCTTCGCTCGCATTCGCCGCCGCCCTTGGTCTGGGAATCTTCTTCGTCGGCACGATGCCTGAGACCTCCCTGACGGAAGGCGGCATACAGCTGGCGCAGCTGCAGGAATCGGGTGCGGAGCTGCTCGCGGAGGCCGGTCTGCCCAAGGCACGGCCTCTGGGGGATATGACAAGGACGGTGGGGAGCGCCGCCGACGGGATTGCTCCGGCAGCCGTACAGCCGGAACAGATTGCAGAAGAGGAGGAGACAGTTCCGGACAGCCAGACGGAAACGGCGGAAACAGCGGCAAAGAGTCCCGGCTACTCCGCACGCGGCAGAAGCCGGAAAGCAGACACATACGGCGACAGCTTCGCGCAGTTGGCCGCGGAGGACAGCCGCAGAGGCAAATCCGGCAGGACGGCTCTATATCTCAAGGGCGCCATCGGCGGGAACGACTCCGAAATCCGCACCGCCGGACACATCGCCTCCATGGCCCCGGGATACGGTGTCTCGGGCATTTCCGAACTCAGCACCTCCACCTACGGCGTGCCGTTCACCCTCGGGGTCGGTCTCCGTTTCTATATTCTCCCCAAACTTTCCGTCGGCACGGGCATAGACTACTCCCTGCTCACCAGGACATTCACGGGGAAATATACCGAATACGCCGGCAACGGCGAAGTGAAGCGCTCGGAGGCGGGCAATGTCTCGCACGCCCTCCAATATATAGGTGTGCCGCTCGGCCTGTATTACGACGTGCTTGACTATGACAATATAAAGTTCTATGTCTATGGTCTGGGAGAAGCGGAATACTGCATTTCCAGCAGATACACGCTTTTCTCCTCGCCGGACATCCACTGCAGCGACAAGGTGGAGAAACTCCAGTATTCCGCAGGCATCGGTCTCGGACTGGAATTCAGGCTCAGCAGGCTGCTCGGCCTGTATCTCGACCCCGGACTGCGCTACTACTTCCCTTGCGACCAGCCGAAGAGCGTAAGGACGGACAAGCCCGTCGTCGTGAACTTCGACGCCGGTCTGAGGTTCAACTTCTGATAAGAAAACGCAAAAACACATAAAAAACTTTAATTTATTGCGGCATCCGGAGCGTACAAGGATTCGGATGCCGTTTTTTTTGCGTTCTTTGCGGAAAACATCTGATGACTATGAGAACTTCTCCAATCATTCTTCTCGTCTGGGCGGCGCTATCGACGGCAGGCTGCATCGCCGGCGAAACCGCCCTCATCCAGTCCCGGTCGAGGGCGGACTGCCACAACAGAAGCGATACGGGCAGGGACTCCGGCACAGCGCAGGAGACCGTCGTCGACACTGCAATCCTCTTCTCGGCCGTCCGCTTCGAGGAGAGCTACAACTTTCACAAGGACAGCGCCTACGGCGCGGACAATTATGAAATCATCTTCTACCGGGACTTCGAGCCGTCGCTTTCAATCCCCTCCTCCGCCGAGTGTGCAAGTCCGGACCCCGACACCCACCACATCGTCGGCGGCCACCTCTACACCGAGGCCGTCTCCCGCGAGCGGACATTCGTGGGCAGGGACGGGCAGACTCTCTTCAGCTTTGAGGGGAGGGAGATTCTCCGGGGGCTGCTGCCGGACGGGGACGATATCTACACCCTGTCCGAAAGCCGCAGCGGAGACGGATTCAGTTTCAGGAAGAACGGGAAGATTCTGTTCAGCCGCGAGAGCGGATATGTGTTCGGGGATATGTCAGAGCCTTCATACGGCCCGTCAGGGGCCCTATACCGGGATATGGGCAAAATCTGCTTCTGCTATGCGGCCAGACTTTCCGGCACGGAGCGGTATTTCACCGTAAAGGACGGGGAGGCGGAGATGACGTCCCTGGAAGAGAAATACGGCATACAGGATGTCAAGATTGATGAAGGATATGCGATTGACGCGAGTTCGTCCTGTCTGTGGTTCGATGTAGAGGAAGGGCGGGTGTGGCGCGACGGGGAAGGTCATCTTTCCATCTCAGGACATATGTCGTACTGCGGAGGCACTCCGGTGGCGGCGGTGGTGACGGATGACGACCCGGACAGACTCAACGAAATCTGCGAGGGCTATGCCGTCATCTATCACGGGCGACGCCGGGACATCGCAATCAACGAAACGGCTTCCGGCAGCATAGGGATTTACAGTTCCGAGTCGGCGGGAGCGGTCTTCAGCAGCGGAGACTTCCAGCTGATGTCCCCCTCCTGCGCCGCGATGGTCGGGGACAGGGAGTTGTGCGCCGCATTGACTTCACGCTCGGGCGATGCGCATCGCGTGCTGTGCGGAGACAGGCAGGAAGAGCTCCGTCTGCACGGCTACCTCAGCTGCATCCGCGCGGAGGTGAGCGTCAGTCAGACCAGATGAGCTCGCGGGAGCCGTCTTTGTGCGGGACTATGCTGACTTTCAGCGTCTCCTCCGGGAGCAGGGATTCGATATTCTCCGGCCACTCCATCAGGCAGAGGCAACCGCTGTCGAGGTAATCGTACAGTCCGATGTCCAGAGCCTCCTCGTTCTTCGTGATACGGTAGAAATCAAAGTGGTATATGGCCTCGTCCGAAGAGGAGCGGTACTCGTTGACGATGGCGAAGGTCGGAGACCCGACAGCATCGGAGCCGACCCCCAGGCGGCGGCACAGCGCCGAGATGAAGGTGGTCTTGCCGGCACCCATCGGAGCATAGAACGCCACCAGCGGGCGTCCCTCCGTGAGGCGGAGGAATTCTTCCGCCGCCGCGTCGATGTCGGAAAGGGACTTTATCAATATGGTATGCTGCATATCCGTTTCACGTTTCTAAACGACAAATATAGTAAACAACTTCTTTGAAAGATAACGATGCTGACACAAATCAATGCTGCAAAATGCGTGGGGACGGAAGCGGTGGGAGTCACCGTGGAAACCGACATTGACCACGGGATAGGAGTACATCTCGTGGGACTGGCCGACATTGCGGTCAAGGAGAGCCTGCTCAGGACCTTCACGGCGATGCAGACTCTGGGTTTCAGGATTCCGGGGCGGAAGATTGTCATCAACCTCGCCCCCGCCGATATGCACAAGAGCGGGAGCGGCTATGACCTGCCCATCGCGATAGGCATTATGGCCGCCTCCGGACAATACGATATGAAGGATGTCGGGAAATACCTGATAATGGGGGAACTTGGTCTGGACGGCAGCGTGCGGGAGATCGAAGGCGCACTGCCTTTCGTGGAGTTCGCCGCCCGTTCCTCGCTCAAGGGAGTCATACTCCCGGAAGGCTCCGCTCTGGAGGCCGTCGATATCGGCGGGACAGAAATCTACGGAGTTCGAACCCTGGGGGATGTGGTCCGGATACTTGAGGGACGCGAAGACTGCACCGGTCTGCTGGCACGGAACTCCCCCGATGCGGAAAGGCTGGACGGCGCGGAAAAGAGGGACGATGAGGGATATGTGGATTTCTCCGACATCATAGGACAGGAAAGCGCGAAACGGGCAGTCGAGATTGCTGCGGCCGGCGGACACAATATGATAATGATAGGAACTCCCGGTTCCGGGAAGAGTTCGCTCGCCAAGGCGATGGCCGGCATCCTGCCCCCTATGAGCCGGGAGGAGTCGCTGGAGACGAGCCGGATATATTCGGTCTCCGGCCTGCACGGAGGCCGGCGGGGGCTTATCACCCGGAGGCCGTTCCGCGCCCCGCACTATTCGGCTTCGATGGCGGCCATCATCGGAGGAGGCGCAGGGGAGAACATAGTCCCCGGAGAAGTGACTCTCGCAAACAACGGGGTGCTCTTCCTGGACGAGCTGGCGCAGATGCCCCGCAGCGTGATGGAAGCCCTCCGCGGCCCCATCGAGGATAGGAAAGTGGTCATCTCAAGGCTGAAGACCAAGGTCGAATTCCCCTCGTCGTTCACTCTCGTTGCCGCATCAAACCCCTGTCCCTGCGGATATTACGGGGAGGGGGACCGCTGCGTCTGCACCGTCTCCAGACGGGCCGCCTATCTCGCGAGGCTTTCCGGGCCGATTATGGACAGAATCGACTTGCAGGTATGGATGCACGCCGTCCCTCCGGAGACCGTATCACGCGGCGGCAAACCGGAGAGCAGCGCGACCGTCTCCCGCAGAGTGGCGGCAGCACGGAGAATTCAGACGGAGAGATTCCGGGACGAGGACATAGACACCAACGCGGAGATGTCCAACAGGATGGTGGAGAAGTACTGCCCGCTCGACCGGGAATGCCTCGACACTCTCGATAAGATGATGCGCGTCTCCGGAATGTCGCTCCGCGCGTGGTACAGGACAATAAAGGTGGCCCGGACAATCGCTGACCTTGAGGGCAAGGACAGGATAAGCCCGGACCATATCAGGGAAGCCGCCGCATTCCGTTTGGAAGCCGTCTTGAGATGACTGTGCAGAGCAGCTTCCTACCTGATTGCGGCAAGATTTGACTTGAGCTGTTCCACGGAGCTCGCGCCTATTATCACCGAAGTCACCTCCGGTCTGCGGAGAATCCACCGCAGGGCGTGCTGGGCGAGAGTCCGACCCTCACGCAGCGCCTCTGCGTTCCATTCCCCTATCTTCCCGAGGAGTTCCGGGGTCAGCATCTCAGGTTTCAGGAAGGCGCTGTGAGTCATTCTCGACCCGTCCGGGATGCCGTTGAGATACCTGTCGGTGAGAAGCCCCTGCGCAAGCGGAGAGAACGCCACGAACCCGGCCCCCTGCTCCGCAGCCTGAGGCAGAATCTCCTCCTCCACTCCGGTATCTATCATATTGTAGCGGCCCTGATACACAAGACACGGCACATGCTGTTCCCTGAGATAGGCATATGCCCTGGCCGCCATCTCCGGCGGATATTTGGAAATGCCGACATACAGGGCCTTGCCCGCCCTCACGGCATCTACCAGAGCCTGCATAGTCTCCTCCAACGGCGTGACCGGGTCGGGACGGTGCGAATAGAATATGTCCACATAGTCCAGACGGAGCCGCCTGAGACTCTGGTCGAGCGAAGAGAGCATAGCCTTGCGGGAGCCCCATTCCCCGTAAGGCCCGGGCCACATATCGTGTCCGGCCTTGGTGGCGACTATGATTTCGTCGCGGTGTGCCTTGAGGGATTCGGTGAAAATCTCACCGAAAAGGGTCTCCGCAGCCCCGCAGGGCGGGCCGTAGTTGTTGGCGAGGTCGAAATAGGTGATGCCGTTGTCGAAAGCGCATTCCACGATGTCGCGGCATTTCTCGTGCGAGGCGCCCTCTCCGAAATTGTGCCAGAATCCCAGCGCGACCTCGGACAGAAGCAGTCCGCTTCGCCCGCATCTGCGATATTTCATTGATTCATAGCGAGGTGCGGTCTGTTTGTAATTTTCCATACCAGATTTTGATTATGTCCGGAAACAAATATAGGATAAAAACTTCAAAAAAATTTGGCTGATATGAAAAAGTGGTTTATCTTTGCAATCCCTTTCCGAAAGGCAGGGACAAGTTCATTGATAATACTGGAAGATAAGTACAAGCAAGTACCGAGAAACAATAGAATCGAGAGCGTTGATTTCTTTAGTC
>CAVGPE010000012.1:0-6546 GCA_963631065.1 Ruminococcus bicirculans (ex Wegman et al. 2014) | reverse complement strand
CGCAGATGCCCTTGATCCATTCGAGAGCCTTCTGCATATTCTCCTTGTTGTCGGAAGCCACGTCCACTACGCCTTCGGTGAGGTTGGTGCCCGGTATAGGCTGCTCGTCGATGGTGATGACGGTGCCGGTCTCCTTCTGAATCTTCTGGATGGTCTCGCCTCCCTTGCCAATCACGGCCCCGATGAACTCGGCGGCGATGCGAATCTGCTCGATGCGAGGCACGAACGGCTTGTAGTCCTCACGAGGCTCGCTGATGGTCTTCATCATCTCGCCCATAATGTGCATTCTTCCCTGACGGGCCTGCTCAAGAGCCTTCTCAAGCACATCGTAGGAGAGGCCGTCCACCTTGATGTCCATCTGGGTGGCGGTGATGCCGTCGGCGGTGCCGGTCACCTTGAAGTCCATATCTCCGAGGTGGTCCTCGTCTCCGAGAATGTCGGTGAGGATGGCGTAGCGGTCGTTAGGGTGCTGCTCGTCGGTGATGAGTCCCATAGCCACACCTGCGACAGGCTTCTTGATTTTGACGCCTGCATCCATCAGCGCGAGGCAGCCGCCGCACACTGAAGCCATTGAAGAAGAGCCGTTTGACTCAAGGATGTCAGATACTACGCGGACTGCGTAAGGATTCTCCGGAGCGAGAGGGACCACCGGTTTGAGCGCGCGCAGCGCAAGGTTGCCGTGGCCGATTTCGCGGCGGCCAACACCCCTCTGAGGCTTGGCTTCGCCGGTGGCGAAAGGAGGGAAGTTGTAGTGCAGGACAAACTGCTGGTCCTCCTGGATCAGCACCTCGTCCATCTCCTTCATATCCATCTTGGTGCCGAGGGTGACGGTCGCAAGGGACTGGGTCTCGCCTCTGGTGAAGATGGCCGAACCGTGGGCGCAAGGCAGATAGTCCACCTCACACCAGATAGGACGCACCTGATTGCATACGCGGCCATCCAGACGGATGCCCTCGTCGAGGATGAGGTTGCGCATAGCCTCCTTCTCCTCGGCGTGGTAATATCTCTCCACGAGCGGGGTCTTCTCTTCGAGCTGCTCCTCAGGAATGGTTGCGAGGAACTCCTCCTTGATGGCCTTGAATCCGGCCTCGCGCTCCTTCTTAGGCTTCGCGGCCTTGGCGAGAGCGTAGCACTTGTCGTAGCAGAACTCGTGCACCGCCTTGCGAAGCTCCTCGTCCTGGACGTCGTGAGGGTAGTCGCGCTTGTTGACGTCGGTGCCGAGCTCGTGCATAAGTTCCTTCTGCACGCGGCAGTGCTTCTTGATTTCCTCGTGGGCGCACTTGATGGCTTCGAGCATATCGTGCTCGCTGACTTCGCTCATCTCGCCCTCGACCATCATAATGTTCTCCTCAGTGGCGGCGACCATAAGTTCGAGGTCGCTGTCCTTCATCTGGGAGAAGCTCGGGTTGATTACGAACTCCCCGCCTACGCGGCTCACGCGGACTTCGGAGATAGGGCCTCCGAACGGAAGGTCGGAGCTTGCAAGGGCGCAGGAGGCGGCAAGGCCTGCGAGCGCATCCGGCTGGGTATCCTTCTCCGCCGAGATAAGCGTCACGTTGACAAATACTTCGAGATGGAAATCATCCGGCCACAGCGGGCGGATAGGACGGTCGATGAGACGGGAGATGAGAACCTCGTAGTCGCTCGACTTGCCTTCCCTCTTCATAAATCCTCCCGGGAAACGTCCTGCGGAGTAATACTTTTCCTTGTAATCCACGGTCAGCGGCATAAAGTCGGTACCTTCCTTGACTTCCTCCGCTGCCGTCACGGTGGCGAGAAGCATAGTGCCACCCATCTTCACTACGGCCGATCCTGCTGCCTGCTTCGCGAGCTTGCCGGTCTCGACTTCGATTACGCGACCGTCCGCAAGCTCAATTCTTTTGTTGATGATGTTCATTATCGTGTTTCTTTACGTCTTCTTTACGTCTTCTTTCCGAAAAAAGGGATGGCCCCGCACGGGAACCATCCCTGAATCTTTCCTATCCTGACTATCGGCGGAGACCGAGCTCCTTGACGATGTTTCTGTATCTCTCGATGTCAACCTTCTGGAGGTAGTCCAGAACCTGACGGCGCTTGCCGACCAGACGGAGAAGAGAACGGCGTGTCACCACATCCTTCTTGTTCTTCTTCACGTGCTCGGTAAGGTGAGCGATACGGTAGGAAAATAAAGCAACTTGACTCTCAGGTGAGCCGGTGTCCTTATTAGACTTTCCGTACTTCGCGAAAATCTCTTGCTTCTTCTCAGGCATCAAATATTCAGCCATCTTAGCAAAAAATTAAAGTTAATATGTCAATGCCTCACCCCCAAAAAGGATAAAGCCTGCAAATTTACACAAAATTTCGACACAATCCAAATGCGGCGGACAGAAGCGGGTCGCGACAGCTTCTTATTTTATTTTCAATCCGATGAATTCAAGTTTCCCCATGAAGAGGAGGACGAGGAACGCCGCTGCGACCACCAGCACCGCAGCAAGCCACCACTTCCACGACGAGGACTCCTGCCGATACGGGTCGGAGAGCTTGAGTTTGGGATATCTGGCCACTCCGGTGAGCTTGGCGCCGAAGAGGATGTTCACGAGAACCTTGGAGTTGATGGCCCAGCCGTTGGCGTTCAGCACCGGACCCAGATTGCGGCAGCGCAGCTTGCTCCACGCGAGGAAGCAGGACGGGCCGGAGATGAGCAGCACTATCACCGCCACGGCGGCAAGCGTCTCATACCACGGAGTCCCCCTGATGCCGGCCGCTATCTTGGTGAGGGCGGAGCCGATATAGCCCAGAGCCATACCCAAGGCGGCGAAGATGCCGGCGAACTTGGCGATGTCGAATGCGGACTTCTTCGAGGAGTCGGCGGAGGCGTCAGACGCCGGGGCGGAGGCCGCCTGAGCAATCTTGGCCTGAATGTCGGCGGTGATTTTGGAATCCTTGTCGGCGGCGGACTTGTTTATCAGTCCGACGCAGAAATCCCAGAACTTGCGGTACGGGGCCCAGAACGCCTGACTGATGCTTATCGGATTGTCCACCACCTTGGTGACGACGGCATCCCAGCCGCGTCCTTCGCGGTCGTAGAAGATGCCGTTCTTACCCGGACGGAGCGCGGCTATCTCCCCTGCGGTCAGCACGGCCACTATGTCCATACTCCTGCCGAGTTCCTTGGAAGTGCAGATACAATATATAAGGAACATTCCGCTGAGCTTGGCCATATCGGCGTGCTGGGACATATCCGCCACCTTGATGCAGAGTTCGCAGCAGCGCTGGTCTATATAGAGCCGTCCGGCTTCGAAAACCGCCCTCACTCCCGGGGCGCGGGAGTAGAAATCGGTGAATATTACATAGTTGCGAAGCAGGTGATAGAAGTCGCGATAGAGCAGCGTCAGCTTCTTCACCTCGTCTATCGAGTCGGCCTCCCCCTTCAGGGCGAGGTCGGCGGCGACAAGGTCGAGAAGAGCCGCCTTGCCTCCGGAGGCGAGTATGGAGCGCACCTCGTCTATGCCGAGCGACTCAGCGGCATCACCCTTCTTGGACGAGAGCCAGGAGGCATAGGCTGAGAATCCGTCAAGCACCTCATTCCACTCCGCCTCGCTGATGCCCTTCGCCCCCTTGAAGCACACGTCCAGCACAAGAGACCTGAGCGTGTCGAACGGGGCCTGCCAGGCCGGATTGATGTCGTCGAAAGGCAGAATCCCGCCGGCATCCGGACGGGCTATCGGACAGGCGGCAATCTTGGAGATGTCATCCACACACACGGCCACCGCAGCGGCCGTGTCCCCGTCGTAACGCAGCAGGCGGCAGCGGGTAAAAAAGTCCGACATCTTGTCTTTCAGCGCATTGCAGGCGGCATATGCGGCAGCCGTGTTGTCGCCGTACGGAAATATGCCCTTGCGGTCGGCATCGGCGGCGTCCATCCACGCGGCGTAGTCCGCGCAGGCGGCATAGAAGGCCTCTATCTGCTCCGCGCCCACTCCGGGGTCTCCGCTGCGGTCGGCGGAGGAGCCGATTCTCGCGATGATTTCCGTGATGACCTTCTTGAGGGACTCGTCCTCCGCCGTGGCGACGGTGATGAGACCGTCCCCGTTGAGCTTGGTCCCGGCGAATATCGCCGCGCTGTCGGAGGCCTCGTCGACGGTGATGACATCCCCTTCGCGCCCCAGGTCGGAGAGAATCCGCCGGGCAGAGTCATAGAGCCGCCGCCCCAGATCGGAAGAGGTGTCTATATTGTTGATGTCCAGACTGCTCTCCCCCTTGAGTATCGAATCTCTGTCCTTGATGACGGAAGTCAGCCACTGCGCGGCGGCGACCACTTCGTCCACTCTGATGCGGCCGTCCCCGTCGGCATCGATGCAGTCGAGGGTGCGCCGGTCGAATTCCAGAGAGTCCACCGGACAGCTCAGCACGGTCCAGAGTTTACGGTCAAGTTCGCCCAGATGGGCTATGTCCTCTCCGGAGGATATGTTCACCCTGATGGCTCCTCCGAGGGAGCAGTATTTCCATTCGTATCTGTCGTCCATCTTCGAGTAGGTTTTAATTCTCACATTGCCGCGAAATTACGAAAATTTTCCGTAATTTGCCGCCCGCTATAATCCAACTTGAGTTATGATGGGGCAGGAAATAGAAAGAAAGTTTCTGGTCAGCGGCGACTGCTACAAGGCCGAGGCCGCGGCAGCCGTGAGAATCACCCAGGGGTATCTCTGCTCGGCATCAGGGAGAACCGTACGCATCAGGGTCAAGGGGGACAGGGGCTATATCACGGTCAAGGGCAGAGGCAGCTGCGGCGGAATGAGCCGCTTCGAGTGGGAGAAGGAGATCCCCGTCGAGGAGGCGCGGGAGCTGATGAAACTCTGCGAGCCGGGGATCATCGACAAGACGCGCTATCTCGTGCCGAAGGGGACGCACACCTTCGAGGTGGACGAGTTCTACGGCGACAATGAGGGACTCACCGTCGCGGAAGTCGAACTCGGCTCGGAGGACGAAGCCTTCGAGCGCCCCTCCTGGCTCTCCTCGGAGGTCACGGGCGACCGCAGGTACTACAACTCCGCCCTGACAAAAAATCCCTATAAAAACTGGAAGTAGCTTCCGGCAGATTGCCGTGACTTCTTGATTTGCCTGGAAGTCGGAAAGCGGCTTGAGCGCCGCAGGGATTCGGGGCGGCAGCCCCGATAAAAAAGGAGAAGCTTCCTGGCCGCTTCTCCTTTTAAGAACACAAAATTATTAACCGCTAATACCCAGGAAGTTTAAGATTAGGGACAGCCGTCCATACGGGACCGGGTAACGCCGAAAACAAATTACCACAATGACAAAGCGCAGAGCCGGTCTCAAATTATGAATTTTGGTCAGTGCGGACTGCCGTCATCGCGAAAGTAGACATATCGTCAGAAAAAGTGGTATATTTGCATATCCAAAAGGTGGAAAATCGTCCAGAGATGACAAAAAGATGCGTTCTGAGCCTATTCCTCATCCTGACGGCAGCCGTCGCTGCCGCCTCTCCGCCGCGATACCAATACACCTACTACACGAAGCACGGAGGCCTCAACCGGACCATTATCGAGGACATCGCCCAGGACGGCAACGGCTGCCTGTGGCTGGCTTCGTGGTCGGGGCTGTACCGCTTTGACGGACGGAGCTTCGCCGGATACAGGACAGGGCAGACCGACAGTCAGGGCGAGCGGGCGGACAACAGATTCGACCGGGTATGCACTGACGCGTTCGGACAGCTCTGGGCTCTCTCATACGACAATACCCTCTACAGATTCGACCTCCGCAGGGAAAGCTTCAGCCGGGTCGGCTGCGACAAGGGGATTGCGGACATCTTCCGCCTGTCTTCCGATGACTTCCGCCTCCTCACGACGGACAACACGATTCTGAGGATACATTACTCCGACATGGGCAGAGCCTTCGAGCTGCGGGAGTATATGAAGCTCGAGGAAGGCATCACCGTCACCGACATCCGCAAAGACGCGGACGACAATGTCTGGGTCCTCACGGACAGGACTCTGTTCAGAAACGGCGAGCCGGTCAGCAGCCGTCCCGCATTCTGCTACGAGGAGTCGGACGGGGTCGTCTATATAGGAAGCGAGGACGGGCTGATCGTGGAGTTCATCAACGGGCGTGTCTTCGAACTCGACACGCATACCGGACAGGACATCAAGCTGGTGTGCAAGGTTTCCGATGCCCCGGAATTCCTGATAGGCTCGGCCGAACACGGCTTCGACCTCATCGGATTCACCGACTGGAAGCTCACCCCGGTCGAGGGGAACGCCTATCTCACGGCAAGTCCCAAAAGCCTCAGGGACAGCAACGGCAACATCTGGATATACTCCCCGGACGGCGGCATCGGCATATTCGACCGGGAGAGTCTGAGCGTCGAGCCTTTCTACTGCGGCGAGAGCGAAGCCTCGGTATGGGACGCGGAATCCAACGTAAGCTGCGCTTTCATCGACAGGCAGAACAATATCTGGATTGCCGGCAATCGGGGAGGAATCGGCAAAGCGGTCCAGAAGGAATACAAGTTCAGTCTGACTCCGGTCGGCGGCGACGCGTCCTCCACCGCCG
>CAVGPE010000011.1:0-2944 GCA_963631065.1 Ruminococcus bicirculans (ex Wegman et al. 2014) | reverse complement strand
GGTGATTGTATCATATCCGGAAGCCATAAGGGAGCGCATACCCTCACAAAAGGCTATATCGGATTCGATATTGAGCATAGCCAGAGGAGATGAGATATCGCACGAAAGAATAGTGGAGATACTCTCCTCTAAAGGCTTCGAAAGGACGGATTTCGTCTCCGCTCCCGGGCAGTACGCCATCAGGGGGTCACTCGTGGACATATTCTCATATTCCTACAATCATCCGTACCGCATCTCGTTCTGGGGCAATGAAGTGGAGAAGATAAACAGCTTCGACTGCAATACCCAGCTCTCCGTAAGCGAAGAGGAAAGGGCGGAGATAGTGTCGGACGTGGTGGCTTCGGAGAGCGAGGACGGACGCAGCATAATGGAAATATTGCCGGAAGGGAGCGTAATATGGCTGGACTCGTCCGATATGTACTCCGGAGAGGAATTCTTCTCCGCCGCCGGGAAATACCGCCGGGTGTTCATAGACACTCCCCTTTCGGTACAGACCGACGATGCCGTGCAGTTCAGCATAAGCCCGCAGCCTTCTTTCAACAAAAACTTCGAGATACTTGCCGAGGACATACGCAGCCGCATCGAGAACGGATATAAGGTTTATATCTACGGCGACAAGGAATCCCAGCTCGAAAGAATAAAGTCCATACTTTCACAGAACGGAGGACTCATACCCGAATTCGTCAAGGGCAGGAATATCCACAACGGATTCATAGACTCCGATAATAAAGTATGCTGCTACACAGACCACGAGATATTCGACCGTTTCCAGAGGGTCAGCATACGCCGGTCCGTGGAGAAGAGCGAGCAGCTTACCATAAATGATTTAAATTCCTTCAACATAGGGGATTATGTAGTGCATATAGACCACGGAGTAGGAGTTTTCGGAGGACTGGTGAGGATGAAGGACGATAGGGGCAGGATGCGCGAAGTGGTCAAAATCACATACAGGGACGGGGACGTGGTGTTCGTCTCGGTACATTCTCTTAATAAGATTTCCCGTTTCCGTTCGCGTGACGGGGAGCCTCCGCGCGTCAACAAGCTCGGCTCGAAGACCTGGGGGGCTCTCAAGACGAGCGCGAAATCCAAGGTAAAGGATATAGCCAAGCAGCTCATACAGCTGTATGCCAAGCGGCGTGCCTCCAAGGGATACGCCTTCTCCGCCGACACATATCTTCAGCAGGAGCTGGAGTCGTCATTTATGTTCGAGGACACTCCGGACCAGGAACTCGCCACCGCCGCGGTCAAAAGGGATATGGAGGACGACTGCCCTATGGACAGGCTCGTCTGCGGCGACGTCGGATTCGGAAAGACGGAAATAGCCATACGGGCCGCCTTCAAGGCCGTCACCGACAGCAAGCAGGTAGCGGTGCTTGTGCCTACCACGATACTTTCGCTCCAGCACTACAACACTTTCCGTCAGCGTCTGCAGAATCTTCCGTGCAATATAGAATACGTGAGCCGTCTGCGCAGCGCAAAGGAGATAGGCGACATCAGGAAACGCCTCTCTTCAGGTCAGATAGACATACTGATAGGGACTCATAAGATACTTGGAAAAGACTTTACATTCAAGGATTTGGGGCTTCTGATAATAGACGAGGAGCAGAAGTTCGGAGTGTCCGCCAAAGAAAGACTGCGCGAGATGAAGTCCTCCGTCGACACCCTCACCCTCACGGCCACGCCTATCCCGCGAACCCTCCAGTTCTCCCTGCTCGGAGCCAGAGACCTCAGCATCATCAACACTCCCCCTCCCAACAGGATACCGGTACAGACGGAGATCATACTCTTCGACGAGAAGGAGATAAGGAGCATCATCAACTACGAGCTCAACAGGGGCGGACAGGTATTCTTCATCCACAACAAGGTGGAGGAACTCTCTTCGATATACGAGATACTCCACCGGCTCGTCCCGGATATGAAGATATGTGTGGCCCACGGGAAGATGGAAGCCGGCAAACTTGAGAACATAATGCTGGACTTCATCCGGGGGGATTATGATATGTTGCTCTCCACCACCATTGTGGAGAACGGTCTTGACATCCCCAACGCCAACACCATCATCATCAATCAGGCGCAGAATTTCGGCCTTAGCGACCTTCATCAGCTGAGGGGAAGGGTGGGGCGTTCCAACAGGAAGTCATTCTGCTACCTGATAGTGCCTCCTCTGGTCAGCATCACCGATGACGCCCGCCGCAGGCTCAAGGCAATCGAGGAGTTCTCCGACCTCGGAAGCGGATTCAACATAGCTATGCAGGATCTCGACATCCGGGGTGCCGGCAATCTGCTCGGGGCGGAGCAGAGCGGTTTCATCACCGAAATGGGATTCGAGACATACCAGAAGATACTTGCCGAGGCTATGGAAGAACTCGGAGTGGAGACAGGAGTGGGCATACGCGGCGAAAGGAGCGCATTCGTCACGGAATGCACGATAGAGACGGACCAGCCGGCGCATATTCCGGATGAATATATAGATATGACCGCAGAGAAGATAAGGATATACCGCGCCATTGACTCTATGGCTTCCGACAAGGAGACCGACAATTACGCCAAGCGCCTCGAAGACCGCTTCGGCCCTCTTCCCGAGGAACTTCAGAACCTCTTCACCGTGGTGAAGATACGCAACAGGGGCGCGGCTCTGGGATTCGAGAAGATAATCATCAAGAACGGAATAATGATAGCCTTCTTCGTGTCCAACCCTATGTCCTCATATTACAAGTCCTCCGTTTTCGAGACCGTAATAGGCAGGATAGGAGGGATGCAGGGCAGAGTGGAGATGAAGCAGAGCGAGGGCAAACTCAAGATAGTGGCGAGAAACGTCCCTTCGCTTCAGGCCGCGTTCAATATTCTTAATTCGCTCAGTTAGAATAGGAAGTTGAACGACTGAAAATTATCCGTAAAATTTATTAAATTTGCAGGCTTTGCTTTAAGAAATTCAAGTTTCGCA
>CAVGPE010000010.1:0-5590 GCA_963631065.1 Ruminococcus bicirculans (ex Wegman et al. 2014) | reverse complement strand
CGCTTTTCGGAGACCTCCGTGATGTCAAGCGCATCGCGGAGGTCTCTTCTTTTTTTATTAAGTTATCCGCAGTGATAGAACTTGCGTACCATCTCCATAAGTTTCTCCGGATGGGCTGCGACTTCGGCACGGATATCCTTGTCACGGAAACTCTTGAGCTGGGCGACCGTACCGTCAATCATCCCCGGGCTGAACACCCCTTTGGCTTCATAGACGGCGCGGTGCTTCTCCAGTTCGCAGGCCGATTCCCAGCAGGATGACGGCACTTCGTGGAGGGAGTTCAAGATATTCTCGTTTTCCTTGGCGTGGATATTTACATCCACATAAGTCCGTGCCGCCATCTCCAGCGCTTCCTTCCTGTCCATTTCGAAGCCGGTCCGCGCTGCGGTGATGAGTCCGGCGATCATAAAGTAAACGTCAGCGGAGCCGTCTGCGGAACGCATCTCGACGGTCTGCTTGTCAGGCATAGCGATATCTCCCGATTGTGGCAGTCCGTTAGCTATCGCGGACATATCGTTGCGCCCGGTCCATCCCAGAGGCACTCTGACGAGTACTGAGCGGTTGCGGTCGCCCCAGCAGATGCTCGTGGGAGCCTCCTGGTGCGGCACAAGCCGGAAATACGACAACGGGTTGGTGTTGCCGAACGCCGTCAGGGACGATGCGCAGCACATATATCCGGCGATGGCCCTGCGTGCGTCTTCGGACAGCCGGCGGTCTTCGCCGAGCATTGCCGACGAGCCGTCCCCGTTGACTATGCGGGTATGGAAATGCAGGCCGCTGCCAGCCTTGCCGGCAGTGATTTTAGGCGCGAAGGTGATGTCAAGACCGTATCTGCAGGCGAGCGAGCGGAGTATCCATTTAGCCATCACGAGCTGGTCGGCGGCAGACTCCGCGGGCGAGACGAGAAATTCTATCTCGTTCTGCTCGTAGCGCTTGCCGTGCAGGGTGAAGTTTCCGACTTCGGAGTGTCCGTATTTGATCTGTCCTCCGGCCTCGGCAATCATCTTTATCGCTTCAGTGCGGAAGCGCTCAAATCTGGTGAAAGGGGAGGATTCGTGATAGCCCTTCTGATCCTGAGTCGGGAACATCCCGTCATCCGTCTCGATAAGGTAGAATTCGAGTTCTCCCATACACTCGAAACTGTATCCGCTCACCTCCCTGAAAGCGCGGTGGGCCTTGCGCAGAGTATATTCCGGAGCGCTTTCCAGAGGTTCGCCGTCCTTTGTGAAGTAGGAGCAGAGCAGCCCCAGGGCCGGGATTTCGGAGAAAGGGTCAATATATGCCGTGCTGAATCTCGGTATCACATAGAGGTCGCTTGAAGACGCCTCTATGTACGGGAAAAGGCTGGAACCGTCCACTCTCTCCCCGAAGGAGAGTATGCTGTCGAGATACCGTATGTTCGTAACAGGGAAGTTCAGGGTCTTGAGCCTGCCGTCGGCGGCCACATATCTGAAATTGACGATGCGGACTCCGTGCTTTACGATGTAGTCGATGATGTCCTGCTTCGTGAATTCGGAAGGGGTCTTCCCGATTTCTCTCACGAGCGGGCTGATGTTGTGTTCAAGTGTCGGGTTCATAATTATGTGGTTGTTTGGTGTGGTCTAAAATTCCGACCGTATATTGTAGCGGTTGCGCTCTCCGGACGAGCGGGCTATCATCTCCCCGATGAATCCGGCGAGAAACAGCATCACGCCCAGCACTACGGTCAGAAGCGCCAGATAGAACAGCGGCTGATCCGTCACGGCCCTGAACTTGACCCCCTGGCTCTGGTGGATGAGCTTGGCGGCTATAATCCAGACCGTCATAATGAAGCCGATAAGGAACATCGCCAGTCCGCTGTAGCCGAAGAAGTGCATAGGCTTCTTGCCGAAGGTGCTAAGAAACCAGAGCGACTGCAGGTCCAGGAATCCGTTGATGAACCTCTCCATCCCGAACTTGCTCTTTCCGTATTTGCGCTTCTCGTGGTGGACGGGTTTCTCGCCTATTCTCGTGAATCCGGCATTCTTGGCGAGATACGGTATGTAGCGGTGCATCTCCCCATAGACTTCGATGTTCTTTATGACCTCGCTCCTGTATGCCTTGAGTCCGCAGTTCATATCGTGAAGCTTTATCCCGGTGATGCGCCTTGCCGTGGCGTTGTACAGCTTGGACGGAAGATTCTTCGTCAGCGCATTGTCCTTGCGGTGCCGCTTCCAGCCGGAGACCAGGTCGTAGCCGTCTTCCAGCAGCATCCGGCGCATTTCGGGTATCTCTTCGGGAGAGTCCTGCAGGTCGGCGTCCATAGTGAAGACGACCTCTCCCCGCGCCCTTTCGAATCCGCAGTAGAGTGCGGCCGACTTGCCGTAGTTGCGCCTGAAGCGTATGCCGCGTATGCAGGGGTTGTCTGCCGCGAGTCCGCTCAGGCAGTCCCAGCTGCCGTCGTCGCTGCCGTCATCCACGACTATAATTTCGTAGCTCCAGGCGTTCCTGTCCATCACGCCGGAAATCCGGGAGCAGAGTTCGGGAAGGCTTTCCTTCTCGTTGAAAGCGGGTATGATTACTGATATATCCATAATGTCAAAACGGATTTTTGGAAGGGATGTTCCTCGAAAAGATGGCGGAAAGGACCGTGCCGAAGAGCCAGCAGTAGATGAGGTTGCCGAAGAACGCGTAGGTCGGCATCATCGCGACCATATTCTCCATCGATTCGAGGGCGGCGCTGTCCATCATAGGATTGTCCGCAAGCATCGCCACCGCTTCCGAGAATATGCCCGGATTGATGAATGAGACATACGCCAGATAGCAGCCGGAATACACCAGTGCGGAGAGCAGGGCCGTCACCCTTCCGAATCTGAATACGTCGGAATTGAGGGCGTCGGGATTGCGGGCGGACCAGCGCAGCATATAGAAGCGGAGCAGGAAGATGCATCCGAAAAACTTCGCCGCCCACAGCAGGACGTTCACGGCGGCGACGGCAGCCGCAAGGCCTCTGCTTCCATTTGTGACCATCCCCGTGAGCGAAGTCAGCGCAAGGTACAGCACGGACAGTCCTCCAAGCGCCAGGCCGGCTTTCGCGGCGCTGTCCCATATAGAATGTCTTTCAACCATAGTGAAGACAAATATAATATTACTAATCCGATTTCTTTCGATTAGGGGAGATGTTTTGAAAATAATTCCTAATTTTGCAGGCTAAACAAACAGAATACAGTATGTTGACGATTGCATTTACCGACGGCACCGTGCGTCCTTGGGATGACGCCGAAGCTAAGAAAATATTCTGGCACTCTTCCGCCCATCTTATGGCGGAGGCGCTGGAGGCCCTTTATCCGGGCGTGAAGTTCGGTGTGGGTCCGGCCGTCGAGACGGGGTTCTACTATGACGTGGATCTCGGAGGCAGGCAGATTTCGGATGCCGACCTCAAGGCCGTGGAGGACAAGATGACGGAACTCGCCCGCTCCAAGGAGACCTTCGAGCGCAGGGAGGTGTCGAAGGCGGACGCGATGAAATACTTCACGGAGAAGGGAGACAAGTACAAGTGCGAGCTTATCGAGGCCCTCGAGGACGGTACAATCAGCTTCTACACCAACGGCGCTTTCACCGACCTCTGCCGCGGGCCGCATATCAAGCACGTCGACGACATCAAGGCCATCAAGCTGACCGCGATTGCGGGTGCATACTGGAAGGGGGACCAGAGCCGGGAGCAGCTTACCCGCATCTACGGAGTCACCTTTCCGAAGAAGAGTATGCTGGACGAATATCTCAAGATGGTCGAGGAGGCGAAGAAGCGCGACCACCGCAAGCTCGGCAAGGAGATGGAACTCTTCACTTTCTCCGGCCGTGTGGGTCTGGGACTTCCTCTCTGGCTTCCAAGGGGGGCCGTGATGCGCAACACGCTCGAGAACTTCCTCCGCCGCAAGCAGGCCGAACTCGGCTACCTTCCGGTAGTCACTCCGCATATCGGCAGCAAGGATCTCTATGTGACCTCAGGCCATTATGCCAAATACGGCAAGGACTCGTTCCAGCCGATACACACCCCGCAGGAAGGGGAGGAATATATGCTGAAGCCTATGAACTGCCCTCACCACTGCGAGATTTTCCGCAGCTCCCCGCGTTCATACCGCGATCTTCCGCTCAGATTCGCGGAGTTCGGCACGGTATACCGCTACGAGCAGAGCGGCGAGTTGCACGGGCTTACCAGAGTCCGCGGCTTCACCCAGGACGACGCGCACCTTTTCTGCCGTCCGGACCAGCTTCAGGTGGAGTTCGAGAAGGTGATAGACCTCATACTTTATGTCTTCAAGACGCTCAATATGACCGAGTATATGGCTCAGGTCTCTCTGCGTGACCCTGACGACAAGGAGAAGTATATCGGCTCCGACGAGAACTGGGCGAAGGCGGAGCAGGCGATTATCGACGCTGCGGAGAAGAAGGGTCTCAAGACCGTCGTGGAGCGCGGCGAGGCCGCCTTCTACGGTCCGAAGCTCGACTTTATGGTCAAGGATGCCATAGGCCGCCAGTGGCAGCTCGGCACAATCCAGGTGGACTACAACCTGCCGGAGCGTTTCCAGCTGGAATATACCGACGCCGACGGGTCCAAACAGCGTCCGGTGATGATACACCGCGCTCCGTTCGGCTCCATCGAGAGGTTTACCGCCGTGGTGCTTGAGCATACTGCCGGACATCTTCCGGTATGGCTCGCGCCGGAGCAGGTTAAAATCTTGCCAGTCAGCGAAAAATATGCTGATTATGCCGAAAAAGTTTGTGAATTGCTCAAAAATTCCGAAATTCGCGCTTCCGTTGACTCGCGCAACGAGACCCTCGGGAAGAGAATACGCGAAATATCGCTTCTCAGGGTTCCTGTGATTGCGATTGTCGGCGAGAAGGAAGTGAGCGACAACGCCGTGTCCGTACGCAGAGAAGGTGCGGATCAGGGCAGTATGCCGGTCGAACAGTTTATACAGTATATCAAGTCGGCTGTTGCCGATGAATTAAAGAATTAGGAGGGAAAAGCCATCGCATTGCCTTACAAACCGAAGCCTTCCGGCTTCAAGCCCGGCGGCCGCAGGCCGGATCCTCGTCAGGCGCAGAAGCGTGACGAGAACGAACTCAATATCAATGAGCAGATTACTGCCCATCAGGTGCGCCTTGTCGGGGACAATATCCCGGAGCAGGGCGTATATCCGATAGCCAAAGCCTTGCAGATGGCTGATGAGCTCGAGCTTGATTTGGTGGAGATCAGCGCCCAGGCCGATCCTCCGGTATGTAAGATTCTCGATTATCAGAAGTACCTCTACCAGCGCAAGAAGAAGGCGAAGGAGATGAAGTCCAACGCCGCCAAGGTCGTGATAAAGGAGATCCGCTTCGGGCCGAATACCGATGAGCACGATTTCCAGTTCAAGCTCAAGCATGCCAGAGGTTTCCTTGAGGAAGGGTCCAAGGTGAAGGCTTCGATTTTCTTCCGCGGACGCTCGATAATGTTCAAGGACCAGGGCGAAAAGCAGCTGCTGCGTTTTGCCGTGGAGCTTGAGGATCTCGGCCATGCCGAGAATATGCCTGTCCTTGAAGGCAAGCGCATGTCCATGATGATTGCCCCTAACAAAAAGAAATAGGG
>CAVGPE010000009.1:0-13021 GCA_963631065.1 Ruminococcus bicirculans (ex Wegman et al. 2014) | reverse complement strand
CATCGACTTCGCCTTCCTGCAGCAGGACGCCTTCGACCCGATCGACGCCGTGTCATCCATGGAAAGGCAGAAATATATGCTGGATCTCATCCTCGGCATCTGCGAGCGGACTTTCGACTTCGATGATTTCGAGTCATGCCGCAACTTCTTCAAGGAGGCCATCAACATCCTCAAGCAGATGAACTACTCGGAGTTCCGGGGCGACAAGTTCAAAGAATATCAGCAGCAGTTGAACAAACTTCTCTCATAAAATGGCAGTCAAAGCATATCAACGCACATACACGCGCCTGAGCGCGATTACAAAGGCCACGGTGTCACTCAAGGCCGACGGAGTCGGCAACGATGAACTGGCCACGGTGGACGGCAGGCTGGCGCAGGTGGTCAAGACCAAGGGGGACACCGTCACGCTGCAGGTATTCTCCGGGACGGAGGGCATCCCTACGGATGCGGAAGTCTCGTTCCTCGGAGCCCCTCCGACCCTGAAGGTCAGCGACCATCTCGCCGGACGCTTCTTCAACGCCTACGGCAAGCCTCTCGACGGAGGCCCGGAAGTCGAAGGCGAGGTGCGCGAGATCGGCGGCCCGTCCGTCAACCCGTACCGCCGCCGTCAGCCTTCGGAGATTATCCCTACGGGCATCGCCGGCATCGACCTCAACAACACCCTCGTCTCCGGACAGAAGATTCCGTTCTTCGCCGACCCGGACCAGCCATACAACAAGGTGATGGCTGAGGTGGCCATGAGGGCCGACGTGGACAAGATCATCCTCGGAGGAATGGGTCTGTCCAACGACGACTACCTCTTCTTCCGCCACGAGTTCGAAGCGGCCGGAGCCCTCGAGAGGATCGTGTCCTTCGTCAACACCACCGAAGACCCGCCTGTGGAGCGCCTGCTCATCCCCGACATGGCTCTTGCGGCGGCGGAGTACTTCGCCGTTGACAAGAACGAGAAGGTACTGGTGCTTCTGACGGACATGACGCTCTATGCCGACGCCCTGTCCATCGTGTCCAACCGTATGGACCAGATTCCGTCCAAGGATTCAATGCCGGGTTCGCTCTACTCCGACCTCGCCAAGATATACGAGAAAGCCGTGCAGCTCCCGTCCGGCGGTTCCATCACCATCATCGCGGTGACCACCCTCAACGACGGGGACATCACCCACGCCATCCCGGACAACACCGGATACATCACGGAAGGCCAGCTCTTCCTGCGCGCCGACTCCGACTCGGGCAAGGTCATCGTGGATCCGTTCCGTTCGCTGAGCCGTCTCAAGCAGCACGTCCAGGGCAAGAAGACCCGCGAGGACCACTCCCAGGTGATGAATGCCGGAGTGAGGCTCTATGCCGATGCCCAGAACGCCAAGACCAAGCTCGAGAACGGTTTCGACCTCTCCGACTACGACCTCAGGTGTCTGGACTACGCCAAGGAGTACGCCACCCGCCTGCTGTCCATCGATGTGAACATAGGTGTCGAAGAGATGCTCGACACGGCGTGGGAGATATTCGGAAAGTACTTCTCCCCTGCCGAGACAGGCATAAGGCAGTCATTGATAGATAAATACTGGAAGAAATAGCACACAGTGGCCATCAAATTTCAATATAATAAGACTTCGCTGACGAATCTTGGCAAGCAGCTCAAGGTGCGCCGCAACGCCCTGCCGACCCTCAAGAACAAGGAGTCGGCCCTGCGCGGTGCGGTGCTCGCCGCCAGGAACGAATCCCGGAGGCTTGAGGAGGAGCTTGAAAGGTCGCTCGCGGGATACGACTATCTCGCCGCGCTGTGGAACGAGTTCGAACCGGGACTCATCCGCATCACCGATGTGGACCTGAACACCGTCAAGGTGGCCGGCGTGAGGACTCCGCAGCTTGGCGGAATCCACTACGAGATCCGCCCGTTCAACGCCTTCGTCAAACCGGCCTGGTTCGCCGACGGGGTGAGGATACTCCAGGACCTGACCCGTATCGGCATCGAATCCGAAATCTACGAGCAGAAGCGCCGCATTCTCGAATTCAACCGCAAGAAGACCACCCAGAAGGTAAACCTCTACGAAAAAGTGCAGATCCCGGGCTACCAGGAGGCGATACGCAAGATAAAGAGATATATGGAGGATGAGGAGAATCTCTCCAAGGCCTCGTCAAAGATAGTGAAGACCCGTCACGCCGAAGAGGAGGAGGCAGAACAATGATCACCGCGATGACCAAATATTCCTTCATCCTGCTGAGCGGGGAGAAGGAGGAGTTTCTCCGCAGTCTCCAGGATCTGGGAGTGGTGGACATAAGCCGCTCGTCCAAGCCCGTGGATGACATATCGGAACATATCGTGTCCGACATCGGGGAGACCAAGGCCCTCATTAAATGCATCACCGAAGGTACGGACTCCCGTCTCGCGGAGCTTCAGAGGGAAGCCCTCGCGCTCCGGCGCAGCCTCGACGATCTGAGCGTCTGGGGGGACTACGACAGGGAGAAGCTCTCGGAGCTGGGCGCGAAGTTCTACCGCGTGCCGAAGAAGTCCTTCAAGGCGGAATGGGAACAGTCCTACGCCCTCCAGAAGGTCGCGGAGAAGGACGGGAGCATCTGGTTCGTAATCGTCGGAGACAGCGGCGGCTTTCCTCTCAAGGAACTTAACGCGCCGCAGAAGACCGAAGCCGAAGTGCGCTACGAGCTGGAAAGGCTTGAAGCGCAGGCGGAAAGCTACAGGGCCGGCCTCGAGAAGCGCCGCTCTGAACTGCCGGCCCTCGAAGAGAAGGTCCGCTCCCTCTATGCGGACCTCAATGTCTATCTTGCCGGGGTCACGGGCCGCAGCGCTGCCGAAGACTCGCTTCTCGTATTCGAGGGCTTCGCCCCGACGGAAGAGGACAGCAGACTCAAGGAAGCGTTCGACGGGATGGGCATATACTACATCGCGGAGCGCGCCACCGCCGGCGACAAGCCACCTATCAAGCTGAAAAACAACTGGTTCGTGCGTCAGTTCGAGCCGCTCACCGCGATGTACGGAATGCCGGTCTATGACGAGTTCGACCCGACCGTGTTCCTGAGCATATTCTTCCTGCTCTTCTTCTCCATGTGTATGGGGGATATCGGCTACGGCCTGCTTCTCATCGGCATAGGCTTCGCCCTCAGGGGCAGGAGCGGAGGTCTCGCGAAGATGTGGAGCCTTGTCGCCACGCTCGGGGTCGGCACGGTGGTCGTGGGATTCTTTATGGGCGGATTCTTCGGAGTCAGCCTCCCGGACCAGTCGTGGGTGCCGCAGTGGATGAAGAAATGTATGATTACCGGCGACATCAGCTTCGGCGGGAGCGCCTATTCCAAACAGATGGCCCTCTCCCTTGTGATTGGCGTCGTCCACATCTGTCTCGCGATGCTCACCAAAGCCGTCTGGGCGGTCAGACGCGACGGCCTCAAGAACAGCCTCGGAACTCTCGGATGGACGCTTCTCGTGGTCGGCGGAGTGGCCGGCATCACCTTCGGGGCGGCCGGCATCCTCTCGGAAACGGCGATGAAGTTCACCCTGATCGGCATAGCCGCGGTCTCCGCTCTCGGGATATTCATTTTCAACAGCTGGGGGAGAAACCCTCTGCTCAACATAGGCAGCGGACTCTGGGACACCTACAGTATGGCTTCCGGCCTGATGAGCGACGTGCTCAGTTATGTGAGGCTCTATGCCCTCGGACTTTCCGGAGGTATGCTTGCACAGACTTTCAACCTGCTCGCCGGGATGGTCAAGGGTTCGGACCCGACCTGGCAGTGGATTCCGTTCATCCTCATACTTCTGCTGGGTCATAGCCTCAACCTCGCGATGAGCTGCCTGGGAGCCTTCGTGCACCCGCTGCGACTCAACTTCGTGGAATTCTTCAAGAACTCGGGCTACGAGGGTCTCGGAACGGCCTACAATCCTGTAAGAAAATAAGTAAAACAAATAAACTCAAACAATTATGCTTAACACAATTCTTGGTTACCTCGGGCTCGGACTTATGTTCTGTCTGGCCTGCATCGGTTCCGCCTACGGCACCACAATCGCCGGCAACGCGGCTGAAGGAGCACTCAAAAAGATGCCGGAGAAATCGTCTTCATATATGATTCTCTCCGCTATTCCGGCGACCCAGGGTCTGTACGGCTTCCTCGCTTTCGTGCTCTGGCTCGGCAAGGACTTCGCCGGCAACGGACTGCTCTACTTCAGCGTCGGCATCAGCGTCGGCCTCGTCTGCCTCTTCTCGGCCATCCGTCAGGGTCAGGTCTGCGCCAACGGCATCATCGGCGTCAGCCAGGGCCACAACGTGATGACCCAGACGATGATTTACGCCGCTCTTCCGGAGTTCTACGCGATTCTCGCCCTCATCGCCTCCATCCTCATAGGATAGTCCCCCACGCGATATATGAAGAAGTTCATTCTTCCTGCGATTATGGCTCTGGCTGCGGTCTCCTGCAGCCGGAGCTATTGCGATAACGACCTGAGATACAAGGTGTCAGGGTCAGATATCATCATCGACGCCTCCGACCTGCTGGACGACATACCGCGTCAGCATCTGGTCAAGGACGCCCGCTCCCTCGGCGTGGACTGGCTTTACAACGATTTCGCCATCCGGTTCCGTACGCACGCGAATTTCACCATCTCAAATTATTTCAAGGACATAAGCTATCCTGAAGACGGTGTCTACTATCTCTATGTCAGAGCCATAGGCGACGGCTCGGACAATGGCCGCAGCGCTTTCCGCCTGAGAGTCAATGACTCCTATGTCGACGGCAGTTTCGGCAATGTCCCGGGGGCCGTACTGACAAGAGCCGCGAGTTTCGATGTCAGGAAAGGAGAGAAGGCCCGTCTGATGATTACACGCATCACAGGCTCTCCGGCACTCGACTGCATCGTCCTGTCCAAAGATCCGGAACTCACGGAGAGCAAGCTCAAAGACAGGCAGTTCCCCGACTATATGGCCCTTCTCCACGAGTATGACCTCGGCAAAGGACTCGGAGCCGTCAAATTCGGAGACCTCACAGGAGACGGCAAGACAGACTTCGTGGCATTCTCCCCGGAGTATTCAGCCTACGCCTTCGACAACTCAGGAGAACTTCTCTGGAGCTGGGAGGCCCCGGAAGAGAACGGACGCAAGAGAGCCGAGTTCGAAGCCCCCGGGCTGGTATGGGACATCGACCGGGACGGACGCTGTGAACTCATACACTGGCGCGAGGACTCCGAAGGAGAGTGGCTTGTCATCGCGGACGGCCGCAGCGGGGAAATCCTCAGGAAGACCCCCTGGCCCACAGCACCGCATCCGCACGTATACAACAACTTCCGTCTCGCGATAGCGAATACGGACGGTATCTATCCGTCCTCCATCCTGTTGTATTCCGACTGCGGCGTCTTTATGACCTACGGCATCTACGACAGCAGCCTGCAGGAGCAGTGGAGGCATACCGTCAACACCCGAAAAGACCACCTCGGACACTATTTCTACGCGCACGACTTCGACCACGACGGAATAGACGAGATTGTCGGCGGCTGGAGGGTGACGGACGCAAAGGGCGAGATAATCTGGAGCCGGCTGGAGGATATATATGACAATCACGACCACGTGGACAGCTACCGCTTCGAAGATATGAACGGAGACGGCATCGACGAACTCGTGATGGCAACCTGCGACCTCGGAGCGCAGGTGAGGGACGCGTTCTCAGGTGAACTTCTGACCGTGGCCCCCGCCGAACACGTGCAGCAGATTACCGCAGGGCATTTTCTCAAAGGATACAGGAAACCGCAGATTGCCGCAGGCGCAAGAATCTACCGTAACCGCCAATATGACCCGTATCTTCTCTCGCAGGTCTACTGGATTGACAGCGACGGCAAGCTTATAAGCCGCTGGCCCGCCAACGGCCTCAACGGCAATCCGGACATAATGAAAGGGGATTTCTACGGGAACGGCACGGAAGTCTGCTTCTGGTACAGGTTCCTGATGCAGCCGGACGGACGCGGCAAGCTCTGCTGCAGCGGAGACATCTACCACTGTTTCGACTTCGAGAGGAACGGCGCCGCACAAATCATAAGCCGCAACGGCTCAAAGATGCAGGTCTGGGGATGGAAATTCGCCAAGGCCGGCAAGCCGGACAACGACCCCGACTTCCTGAAGGAGACGATGGCCAACCATACGCATTATTAGACGCTTCTCAGGATACGCGGAGCGCGGATATGGCTACATCAAACGGGCCGACCTCGCCGACCGTGGCGGAAGTGCATCCGCAAACGGAAGAGAGTTCGGGCGGAATCACGAGCTGCAGCCCCTTCAGGGGGACATCGGAGAAATTGCAGAACACCAGCCAGGCCCCGTCCTCATCATAGCGTACGAAGGCGAAATGCCTGTCGGCGTCGAAGCCGGCGGAGGCGTAGTTGCAATAGCAGAGATCCCAGCATTTTCCCTGTGAGAATGCCGGGATTTTCGCATATCCGAGCAGCTGTCTGTAGCGTGCGAGCACCTCCGCCTCCTGCGGAAGCAGGCTTCCTGTCCCGTGGATTTCGGCGCAGAGCCGGCCAATGGTCGCGGGACGGGTGATGTCGAAGATGGATGTGCGTCCGTTGTCGCTCTCAGATGCGGCCTCCCCCGCCTCCTGCCCGAAATAGAGCATAAATGAAGCGTCGTTGAACAGCAGCGACACCGCGAGGGCGGCATAGCCTCTGCTGGCGTCGCCCAGAAAGAAAGGCGAAGCGAGCCTCTGTTCGTCGTGGTTTTCGAGGAAATTGAGCATCCGGGGCTGCATATCCGAGAGGAACTGCCAGTTCCAGCTGATGGCCCTTGCGCTCTGCGTCCCTGCGCAGATGGCCCTCAAGCTGTCGTAGAGTCCGGATTTGTCATAGAGCAGGTCGAAGCCCACATCCTCTATGAAGCGGCGGTAGTTGTCCCTGCAGTAGGCCTCGGCGATGAAGAGCGTCCGGGGAGAGTCCTTTTTGACCTCCGCTATCAGACGGGCGAGACATTCCGGCGGCACAAGCTCCACCATATCGCAGCGGAAGCCGTCCACCCCCTTCCCTATCCAGAAACGCAGTATCTCCAGCATCGCGGCGAATGTCTGCGGCGCACTCCAGTCGTTCTTCAGCGTATCTGTCCAGTCCGCATCGCAATAGTCGAAGTGCACTATCTTCCCCTCGTAATCTCTGGCGACGTGGTTGGGGACACAGTCTATGATAAGCTTGAGTCCCTCCCCGTGAACCCTCTCCACGAGGGAGGAGAACTCCTCCATCCTCCGCTCCGGATTGTCGGCAAGATAGGGGTTGACATCCATCCAGTCAGTAATAGAATAGGGACAGCCGGGATTGCCCTTGACGAAAGGCTTCCCGCTCGCGTGGCGCGGAATCCCGGTAAGCCACAGGCAGTCCGCGCCGAGACTGCGGACATACTGAAGTGTCGGGACATCCCAGGAGGAAAGGCGCGAATTCCCCCACAATCTCGTAATAGCCTGATAAATAATCATTTTCATAAATTTCTAAAACGGATATCCGACTCCGAAGTGTACGGCAAGGCCGCCTCCGGAGAACCATCCTGACGGGCCGAGCCAGCGGCTGCCGGCCTCCCGCGAAGGGTCGTGGAGCCTGAATCCCATATCCACACGCAGCAGTATGAAATCCATATTGAGCCTCAGCCCCAGTCCCCAGTCGGCCGCAAGGCTGTCGAAACGCAGCTCGTCCAGGTCGTCAAGCTGCCAGACATTGCCAGCTTCCGCGAAGAGTGCGCCTTCGAACTTCCAGAACATCTTGTAACGGTATTCGATATCGGCCTCCAGCTTGACGTCACCGGTCTGGCTCGGGATTATGAAGGAGGAATTCAGCTCGCTGTAGCCCGGTCCGAGAGTGCGCACCTGCCATCCCCTCATACTGCTCGCGCCGCCGCAGTAGAACTGCTTCTCGAACGGAAGCGCGAGGGAGTTGCCGTAGGCCTTGCCTATTCCGGAGTCCAGCCTGAGGGCGAGGGCCTTGCCGTCGCCGTTCCCGAAACGGAACGTCTTTCCGAGCGTCAGCGCCATCTTCACATATTGGTTATACGGGAGACCGAATATCTCCCTCTTGCCCGTGTCGCCGACAGGCATACTGCCGTTGAAGAGCGAGAGTATGTTGCCCGACACGTCCAGCGAGAAGCGCGCATAATGATAGGGCGTTTTCGGCACTATGTCCGGATTGGTGGTATAGTACAGGACTCCGCCCACTCCAGCATCTATCTGGTCTTCAAAGGAATCCCAGAGGTAAGGATTGCCCGACAGAGTGTTCTGGAAGTCCTCGCTGATGTCGTATAGCTTGACCAGGTTGAGCTGCAGAGGATAGAACTGATAGTAGAGGCTGCCGCCCTTCCTCCCGCTGTATCCGTAAGAGAATCCGGCTATGCTGCGGCGGTATTCCGGCCTGTTCTGGTAGTTGTAGCTCGACTTCACCTCCGTCCGGGGTATCGTGCCTCCGAGCTTTATCCTGTCGGATCTGTATCCGGGGGCTTTCGGAAAACTGAGGGTGGCGGACACTCCGAACTCGGTCGAGCGCACGCTGGTGCCGGGCTTGAACTGCCAGTTGCCGGAGAAGTCGAGATTGAGCCTCTCGCCTCCGTGAAAGAGATTCTTGTGGAAGAACGTCAGCTGCGGAGACACGCCCAGCAGTCCGGAAGAGTTGGACGAGGTCTCGAAATTGGCCTTGAAACCCAGCACGCTCGACCCGCTGAGGCGGATGTCGCAGTTGACATAGCCGCTGTCGGCAGGGGTCATCTCGATATTGACGCTGTTGAACACGTTGAGCGCCGAGAAGCGGGAATAGGTCGTGTTGACCAGACTCTCGCTATACCAGTCTCCGGGACGTATCGTGTTGAAATTCTCCAGCATAGACTTCCTGAAACGGATGTTGGAAGGATAACGGATGTTGACCTCGCCTATGCGGTATTTCTCTATCGGAGCATCGCTGCGGGGATTCTCGTTGCGGGTATAGCCCCGGATTCTGTAGTACAGGATATTCTTTCCTCCGAGGGTGTCCGCCTCGAAGAAGTAGTGGTTCTTGTTGAAATTGTAGTATCCAAGATTCCTGAAATACGCCGCGCCTCTCACCGTTTCGGACTCAAGAGCCTTCTCGGAGAGGAAATCCCCCTTGCGTATCGTGACGGAGGCGCTGTCCGCGCGGAACTCCTCGCCGAACCGTCCTCCGGGGACTTCCGTCACAAGGCTGTCTATCCTGTACCGGTTTCCGGATTCCACTATATAGCGCACCGAGACCTTGCGGCCTCTGTATGTCAGCTGCGTAGTTACTTTCGCTCCGTAATAACCTATATACGACAGATGGGACTCTATGGCTCTGGCGGAGGAGTTCATCTGCTCCCTGTCGAGCGTCACCGGAGCCGTCCCTATCTTCTGCCACAGGGCGTCGAGGCCCTTCCCGCTGCCGTCCGACCAGTTGTAGACGCTTATCAGCGGATTCCATCCGAAGAGATTCGCGACGGGCTGCTGGCGGATATACGGGGATATCTCGCCCATCCGGGGCCTGTCTTCCCCGCGCAGCTCCACCTTGCTGGACACGAGCATATGCTCCCCTTCCGGGATAAGCTTCACAGTGCTGCACGCGGAGAGCGTCAGGACGGACATGATGCAGAGGACGGCATTTCTCATAGCGTCCTCCTCCTGAATTCCGACAAGGTGACGGCGGTTGCCACGGCCACGTTGAGCGACTCCGCCCCGCTCCCGCCGAACGGGGGGATGAGCAGCTTGCGGTCGAGTTCGGCCTTGACCTCCCCGCTTATCCCGACGGATTCGTTGCCCATCACCACAAGAGCCTCACCCCCGAGGTCTTCCTTGTATATGTCCCGCCCGTCAAGCGCCATCCCGCATACCGGCATCCCGGCTTTCCGGAAGCTCCGGCAGACTCCGGCGATGTCGGCTTCGACGAGACCGACTCTGAATATGGAGCCCATCGAGGCCTGGACCGTCTTAGGGTTGTACCTGTCCACACAGTCGGGCGAGACGAACAGTGTCCTTACCCCGAACCAGTCGGCGATGCGGATTATCGTGCCGAGATTGCCCGGGTCGCGCACCGAGTCGAGGGCCAGATACAGCCCCCTCTCCGGCGGATCCGGGGCCTGCCGCTCTTCCGGCATAGCGAGCAGCGCAAGTACCGGCGAAGGGGTGGAGAGCTGGCTCATCTTCGCCATAGCGCCCTCCCCTATCTCTTCGACGCTCCACTGCCCGACAATCTCCATTCCGGAAGAGCGCGCCTCCCGTACCATCTTCTCCCCCTCGACGACGAACTGCCTGCACCCGTCCCGGAATTTCTTCTCCCGGAGCGAGCGTATGTGCTTTATCTCGGCGTTTGTAATCATCCGGGACTCAGTCCACGAAGCGTATCTTGCTCAGGTCGCGCGGCTTCGCGTCCGGAGTCTCGTCCGGGTAACCCACACCTATCATATATAGAAGGCTGTACCCCTCGCTGAATCCGAGCCGGGAGAGGAACGCCCTGCCGTCGTCCGTGTTCTTGAGGAAATTCACCGGCCCGCCGAGGCATACGGTGCCGAGACCCAGCGACTGCGCGGCGATTATCATATTCTCCCCCATCAGACCGGCGTTCACTCCGTCGTCCCCCTCAGGCACGGCGATGAATATGACAGCCGGAGCGTTTCTGAACATATTCTTGAAGTTCGGGTCGCGGGAGACCATCTCCGGGTTGGCGAGCTTGAACTTCTCGGTGACGGCAGCTATGCTCTCCGCACTGTCCACGATTCTCACCTCCCAGCGCTGGGAGTTCATCCCGTTGGGGGCGTTGACCCCACATTCGGCTATGAGCTGGAGTTTCTCCCTCTCCACCGGGGTATCCTTGTACTGACGGATGGAGCGTCGGCTCATAATGGCCTCTATTACAGGATTTTGCTCGAATGAAGCCACTGGAGCTTCACCATTCTGCCCGCACGATGCGAGGCAAAGGGCGGACAGGGCCGCCGCAGCGATTGAAATATACTTTCTCATAATAGTCGCTAAGTTACTAAGAAACCTTCAAAAAATAAGCTGCCTCATATTTTTTTATTCTTTTCGGCCCATTATTGTCCGCTTGATATTTTTTGCGGGAAAAAGAAAATTTTATATATTTGCGCCGATTTTTTGAACTGAGTATGAACATCAAATCCATAGGAGTCCTCACATCCGGCGGAGACGCACCGGGGATGAACGCCTGCGTCAGAGCCGTCACCCGTGCGGCGATATTCGAAGGCTGGAAGGTCTACGGCATCTACCGCGGATATGAAGGCTTGATAATGGGCAATATAAAGGAACTCACCACCGAGAGTGTCAGCAATACGATACAGCGCGGCGGCACCATACTCAAGACGGCGAGAAGCGAGGAGTTCCGCACGCCGGAGGGGCGCGAGAAGGCCTATCAGAACATAGTCAAGTTCGGCATCGACGCCCTTGTGGTGATCGGCGGCAACGGCTCCCTCGCCGGGGCGCAGGTTCTCGCGACCGAACACGATATCCCGGTCATCGGACTTCCGGGTACCATAGACAACGACCTCTACGGGACGGATTCCACCATAGGATATGATACCGCCCTCAACACGATAATGGAGTGCGTGGACAAAATCCGCGACACGGCCACGAGCCACGACCGCATCTTCTTCGTGGAGGTGATGGGACGCGACGCGGGCTTCCTCACGCAGAACAGCGCGATAGCTTCCGGCGCCGAGGCCGCCATCATCCCTGAGGACAATACGGACATAGACCAGCTCGCCACCTTCATCGGGCGAGGCATCCGCAAGAGCAAGAACAGCAGCATCGTCCTCGTTTCCGAGAAGGACGGAGGCGCGATGCACTACGCAGAGCGCGTGCGCAAGGAGTATCCGGAATACGACGTGAGGGTATCCATCCTCGGACACCTGCAGCGCGGCGGCACTCCTACGGCCTACGACAGGATTCTCGCAAGCCGTCTCGGAGTGGCCTCCATCGAGGCCCTCAAGGAGGGGCAGCGCAATGTTATGATAGGAATCAAGAACGACCAGATTGTCTATGTTCCCGTCTCACGCGCCATCAAGATGGACAAACCTATCGACAAGGAGCTCATCAACGTATTGAGTATACTGTCAATATAAAATAAACACACTCGGGCGCAGGCCCGGAACCGGGGTATTAGCTCAGTTGGTAGAGCGTCAGGTTCGCAATCTGAAGGTCAGGGGTTCGATCCCCCTATGCTCCACGAAAGAAGCCGGTCGGATGACCGGCTTCTTTCGTGGAGCAGCGAGCCACTACGCAGCTCGCTTTGCTTTCCAACCCCAGTCAGCTGTCGCTGACAGCCCCTTTCAGGGGCATACCGCCGGCCATTCCATTGCCGGCGGGCGGCTTCGCTGCTTCGATGTCCGTGACATCTCGCTGACGCTCCACCGCACCGCTGAAGCGGCCCTGTTATATCGGGGCTGCCGCCCCGAACCCCTGCGCTGCTCAAGTCGCTTTCCAACTTTGCTGACGCAAAGTCACGCGACCGCAGCGGTGCTCTGATGAGCACTTCCAGATAAAATTAGAGAGCGCACCAGACAGCTTAATCTACTAAGCGAAATATCCTAAATTTTGCTTAGTAGATTAAGCTTATATATGCCGACAACAAGTCCGTGACCAAAATGCAGAAGCCGGACAAGATTTTCATACACAATACGAATATGCTTTTCGCGCTCTGTGGGCAGATTCAAGTCGGGACAGTCCGTAAGTGCTTCGTGGTGAGCCAGCTCGGTGAAAGGCACAGTGTGGAATATGGACGGTCTGCCGGAGATTTCAAGATAGAAGATGCCATCACAATCGAAGTCGGAGGCGAGGGAAAGACCTTCGACCAGATTGCGGATAATTTGGAGTATCCGGTCGGGAAGAAACTGCCGCTCTGGACAGTCGGACTAAGCTATTGACGCTCGGCAACGCCAAGAAATCCAAGGACACCATAACTTACACATTCACTGCGAGATAATCTTCAATGGAACAGAACCGTGCAAGCATTCACTAGTCGGCAATCTTCCACGAATCTATGCAGCGGGATTCCGGGCAGAAGCGGATGCCT
>CAVGPE010000008.1:0-4060 GCA_963631065.1 Ruminococcus bicirculans (ex Wegman et al. 2014) | reverse complement strand
AAGATTGTTTCATCAGGGTATTTGGTTATCGTTATTTTATTATGTCAAGTTCCTTCCCGACCTTGATGAAGGCGGCTACGGCCTTGTCGAGCTGTTCCCTTCGGTGTGCGGCGGACAGCTGGACTCTGATCCTGGCCTGCCCCTTAGGCACCACCGGGTAGTAGAACCCGGTCACGAATATGCCCTCGTCCGCCATCTTCGCGGCGAACTCCTGCGAGAGCTTCGCGTCGTAGAGCATCACGGCGCAGATCGCCGACTGCGTAGGCTTGATGTCGAAGCCCGCGGCGAGCATCTTCTCGCGGAAATATGCCACGTTATCCTGCAGACGCCCGTGCAGGGAATCGCTCTCACCCAGCATCTTGAACATCTCTATCCCTGCGGCGACTATCATCGGAGGCAGGGAATTGGAGAAGAGATACGGACGGGAGCGCTGGCGGAGCATCTCTATAATCTCCCTGCGTCCCGTGGTGAAGCCTCCCACCGTGCCGCCGAAAGCCTTGCCCAGCGTGCCGGTGAATATGTCTATGCGCCCGTAGCAGCCGAACTGCTCGGCCACGCCGTGTCCCGTCCTGCCGACCACTCCCGCAGAATGGCTCTCGTCCACCATCACGAGCGCGTCATATTTCTCCGCCAGCTCGCAAATCCTGTCCATAGGGGCCACGTTGCCGTCCATCGAGAACACCCCGTCCGTGCAGATGATGCGGAATCTCTGCGCCTGCGCCTCCTTGAGGCAGCGTTCGAGGTCCGCCATATCGGCGTTGGCATATCTGTATCGCACGGCCTTGCAGAGCCTCACCCCGTCGATGATGGAGGCGTGGTTGAGCGCGTCGGAGATAATCGCGTCCTCCGCGCCGAGCAGCGGCTCGAACACTCCGCCGTTGGCGTCGAAGCAGGAGGCGTAGAGTATGGTGTCCTCTGTATGGAAGAAGTCCGATACGGCCTTCTCCAGCTCCTTGTGAAGGTCCTGCGTGCCGCAGATGAAGCGGACGGAGGACATCCCGAATCCGCGCTTGTGCATCGCCTCCTCCGCAGCCTTTATCAGCCTGGGCGAATCCGCGAGGCCGAGATAGTTGTTGGCGCAGAAGTTCAGGGCCTTGGACCCGTCCTGAAGGGTAATCTCCGCCGATTGCGCGGAGACTATGTTCCGTTCGTCCTTGTACAGGCCGGCTTCCTTTATCGAGGAGAGCTCGTCCCTGAGGTGCTGCTGAAATTTTCCGTACATATGGTTATATGGTGTCAGTCCCACAAAATTACGATTTTTTTGTATATTCGCGTCAATTATTAACGCACATTTCGAAATGAAAAATATTCTTGTGATCGGCTCGACCGGCCAGATCGGGTCCGAACTCACGATGAAACTGAGGCGTATGCTGCCCGAAGGCAACATCGTGGCGGGCTATATCAGAGGCTCAGAGCCTGCCGGAGAACTCCTTGAGAGCGGCCCCTCCGCCGAAGCCGACGTTCTGGACGGGAAGGGCCTCGCCGGAATCATAGACAAATACAGGATCGACACCGTCTACAACCTCGCCGCCCTCCTGTCGGCAGTCGCCGAGAATAAGCCCCTCCTCGCGTGGAACATCCAGATTAACGGCCTGCTCAACATCCTCGAGATTGCAAGGGAGAAGGGCTGCGCGGTGTTCACCCCCAGCTCCATCGGCTCGTTCGGGCCTGAGACCCCGAGGGAGAACACCCCTCAGGACACGGTGCAGCGCCCCCGCTCTATGTACGGAGTGACTAAGGTGACGACCGAGCTGCTCAGCGACTACTACCACCTCAAATACGGCGTGGACACCCGTTCCGTCCGCTTCCCGGGACTCATATCCCATGTCACCCTGCCCGGAGGCGGCACCACCGACTACGCGGTCAATATCTACTACTCCGCCGTCAGGGGCGAGGAATTCGTCTGCCCCATCAAGGCGGGGACATTTATGGATATGATGTATATGCCGGACGCGCTCAAGGCTGCAGTGGACATAATGAACGCCGACCCCGGGCGTCTGGTACACCGCAACTCCTTCAACATAGCCTCGATGAGCTTCGACCCGGAGATGCTCCGCGCCAAGATATGCGAGCACATCCCATCCTTCCGTATGCGCTACGAGGTCAACCCCGTCTGCCAGGCCATCGCGGATTCCTGGCCGGACAGGATGGACGACAGCTGTGCGAGGCGGGAGTGGGACTGGAAGCCGTCCTATGACCTGGAGTCGATGACGTCGGATATGATTTCCGCTCTGAGGAAGAAGCTGTGAGAGCGTCCGGCGAGTTTGGCACGGTGTATGCTATAGAGGGTGCAGCAAATACCGTTTTTTGATTAAACAATGATAGATACTGACGAAGCGGGTGCCGCTGCCTGGGAAGGTGGCGGCACTTGCGCATCTGTGAGGAAATGACGGCGGATTTGCGGGAAAATCTGCCGTAAATTGCCGATAGGGGGGGGTAGAATTGGCTGAAAATTATTATCTTTGCGAAGTTATTAAGTATAAGCTTTATACTCGAAAGATTTGGCAATCGGCGGTTCTTGATTCGTAACCTATTAAGAACCAGGCAGTTGCCCGATATTTGAGGAGCTGGAGATATACCCGGAATGGACAAGACCTCTACTTCTTCCCGCTACGACGAACCCGTCTGGTACGCGATGAGCGCGCCATACCGCAACGAGCTGAAGGTGCAGGCGGTCCTGAGGGACAAGTTTTCAATCGAAACATACATTCCGCTGCGCTGCTGCGTTCTCACCAGAGGCGGCAGGAAGGTTCGCAGGACGCTTCCGGCGGTGAGCAATCTCCTCTTCGCACATTCGACACTCAGGCGGCTCAACGAGGTCAAGCCCTTCGTCCCGAGGATGCAGTTCAAGACCCGGACGGTCGGAGACAGCAACCGCCTCATCATCGTCCCGGACAAGCAGATGGAGGATTTCATCAGGCTCACCGGCACGGCGGACGACAGGACGGCATACCTCCTCCCGGAGGAGGTGGACCTGAAGAAGGGCACGCGGGTGAGGATACTCGGCGGCCCTCTGGACGGGGTCGAGGGAGTGTTCGTCAAGGTCAAGGGCGTGCGCAACAGACGCTTTCTCGTCAGCATCCCGGGCCTGCTCTCCGCCGCCACCGAGATAAGCCCCGACCTGCTGGAAGTGCTGGAATAACAATTATGGAAATCATAAAGACTGACATAGAAGGAGTTCTGATTGTCGAGCCGAAGGTTTTCGGCGACGGACGCGGATACTTCTTCGAGAGTTTCAACGCCCGCGAGTTCGCGGAGAAGACGGGGCTGGACATCACCTTCGTCCAGGACAACGAGTCGATGTCGAGCTTCGGAGTGATGCGGGGGCTTCACTTCCAGTATCCCCCTTTCACCCAGAGCAAGCTCGTGCGCTGCGTGCGCGGCAGGGTGCTGGATGTGGCGGTAGACATCCGCAGGGGAAGTCCCACATTCGGACGGCACATAGCCGTGGAACTCAGCGAGGACAACCACCGGCAGTTCTTCGTTCCCAAGGGCTTCGCCCACGGTTTCGCCGTACTCAGCGAGACGGCGGTCTTCCAGTACAAATGCGACAATTTCTACGCCCCGCAGTCCGACGGCGGAATCAGCATCCTGGACAGCAGCCTCGGCATCGACTGGCGGATACCGTCCGACCGCGCCATCCTCAGCGACAAGGACACCCGCCACCCGCTCCTCCGGGACTTCGATTCACCGTTCTGAACGCGCCGCTTATGCCACAGCTTCTCAATGTGGCGGAGAAGTATAACGAATAACACGGAAGGAAAATCTCGGCAATCACTCTGATGGGGACATCGCCGGAAGCGATACTCTCACAAGTTGAATAGCGGGGATATGTCGCATTAAGCGGAATTACAGAGCTCTCCGTCCCCGGTCACATAGACGAGAACGTCCCCGCCAAGGTCGTGAATATCACTCAGCCCTATGTCGGAGTGGAGGACAGGATGGTGTGAAGGAAGGTTAATTGAGACTACTGCATTTCCAAGAAATTATTCTACCTTCGCCTCTTGAAGGCGGTGCGCTTCCTGAGTTTTACCATTTAATTTGTGGCAAAATATGATAG
>CAVGPE010000007.1:0-3224 GCA_963631065.1 Ruminococcus bicirculans (ex Wegman et al. 2014) | reverse complement strand
GCTCGCGGACAAGTTCCGCCGCGAGCTCCAGGGTTTCTACAGCGTCATCAAGGGACGGGACGAGTGCATACGCTTCGCGTTCCTCACCGGAGTTACGAAACTCGGCAAGATGAGCATCTTCAGCGGGCTGAACAATCTTAACGACATATCGATGGACTTGCAGTCTTCGGACATCTGCGGAGTGTCGGAAGCCGAACTCAAGGCGAACTTCGACCGTAGCGTGGAAGAACTCGCAGCAGCGAACGCTCTGAGTAAGGACGAATGCTACGGGAAGCTGAAGACGATGTACGACGGCTACCATTTCACCGAGGATGCGCCGGGAGTTTATAACCCGTTCAGCCTGTTGAATACGTTCAAGTCGAACCGCTTCCGTATGTACTGGTTCGAAACGGGCACGCCGACTTTCCTCGTGCGCTATCTCAAAAAAGGGAACTACAATCTGGAAGAAATCTCCAAAGACGAAGTTCCGGAGGCGGCGTTGACCGGGACGAACTATGCGAACCCCGAGCCGATATCCCTTATGTACCAGACGGGTTATCTGACATTGACGGGGTATGACGAACGCTTCCGCGCCTACACTCTTGACTATCCTAACGAGGAGGTGCGGAGCGGCTTCCTGAACTCCCTCAGCCAGCTCTACGCCCCGTCCCTCATTCAAGGTGATTTCTCCGTCGTCAAGTTCGTCCGCGACATCGAACGTGGTGACGTACAGAGCCTTATGACGCGCTTCGCCGCTTTTCTCGCAGACAACGGCTACGAGCTTCAGGGCGAGATGGAACTCTACTTCCAGAACACGATGTACCTGATGTTCCGGATGATGGGGCTTTATGTCCAAACAGAATACCATACCTCCCGTGGACGCATAGACATAACCATCGAGACAGATAAATTTGTCTATATCATAGAATTGAAGCGCGACCAGTCTCCGGAAATCGCTCTCGCTCAGATAGAGGAGAAGGGTTACGCGCAGCCGTTCCTCGCATCGGGGAAGCAGATTATAAAGCTTGGCATCAACTTCTCCTCCGAGACCCGCACCATAGACGGCTGGAAAGCGGGGTAGTCTTGATTTGCGGGGGCGGGGATTATCCGAGGAAATCCTTGAGGGCGGCGGCGACTTTATGGGTGGGGAGTCCCATCACGTTGTAGAAGGAACCTTGGATGCCCTCTATGCCCACATAACCTATCCATTCCTGCACCCCGTAGGCCCCGGCCTTGTCGTAGGGACGGTATTTGTCCACGTAGTAATCTATCTGCTCATCGCTCAATGGCAGGAAATCCACTCTCGTGGAGTCCGAGAAACTCACTTCGCGGCTGCTGTCGCGGATTACCACGGCCGTCACGACCTCGTGGCTCCGTCCGGAGAGCAGGCGCAGCATCCTTATGGCCTCCTGCCGCGAATGCGGCTTGCCGAGCACTTCGCCGTCCACGATGACGACGGTGTCGGCGGTCAGCAGGACTTCGTCCTCTCCGAGCGGGCGGTGGAAGCCTCTGGACTTGCCGAGAGCCATATCGAGCGGGATGCGATGCCCCTCCACGCCCGGTTCAGGCCCTTCGTCGAAAAGGGTCTCCTTGTCAACGGTGAATTCGAGATTGAGTCCCGCGAGAAGTTCCTTTCTGCGGGGCGAGCCGCTGCCGAGTATCAGATGCTTCATCTCAGTAAATCTGATCGTATTTGTCCTCGTCGAACTTCCACTTGTCCTGGGCCTTGAGTATCATCTCGATACCCTCGCGCAGGCAGCCGTGGCCGCCGGGCCGGACGGTGACGAAGTCGGCGGCCTGCCGCGCCTCGGGCGCGGCATCTGCGGGGGCGAAGCCGGCCCCGCAGGCCCGGAGGACTTGGGTGTCGGGAATGTCGTCACCGAAATATGCGACCTCCTCCGCACGCAGGCCGTTGTCTTTGCAGAAGCGCTCGAACACCTTGAGTTTGCCGCGCACTCCCAGATGCAGGTTCTCCTCGCGCACCCCCATATGGCGGCAGCGGCTCTGGAGGGCGGAGGTCTCTCCGCCGGAGATGACTCCCATTATGAATCCTTTGGCCGCGGCGGCCCGGGATGCGAAGGAGTCTTTCGCGTCCACTATGCGTACAAGGTCTTCCGGATTTGGGCCGATCGGGATGATGCATCCGTCGGTGAGCACTCCGTCTATGTCATAGACGATGGCCCTGATGAGCTTAAGATTTGGTGCCATTCGGATTGAAGTCCGCTATGTTGAAGGTGTCTCCCTGCGAGGGCCTGCGTCCGTCGGTCGCTATAGTGCCGAACTGAGCCTCGTATTTGCCGATGTTGTCTATCAGAGCGTTGAGCAGCCGCTTGCAGTGTTCGGGCGCCATCACGATACGGCTCTGCACGTCCGGCTTCGGAAGGCCGGGCAGGATGGTGGCGAAGTCGAGAATGAATTCGCTCCTGGAATGGGTTATGATGGCGAGATTGGAATACGAACCCCGCGCCACTTCGGGCTTGAGTTCGATGTTGATCTGCTTTTCGTCTTTTTCCATAATAGATTCGTCGTTCTTTTCAGGACGCAAAGTTAGTAAAAAGCTATCGAAAAAATGCCTATCTTTGCCCGATATGGAAATTGAAGCGAAATACAACCCCTCCTCAGTGGAGGACAAATGGTATGCATATTGGACGGAACACAAGTGCTTCCATTCGGAACCTGACGGGCGTGAACCGTATACTGTCGTGATTCCGCCGCCTAACGTGACGGGCATACTGCATATGGGACACGTGCTTAACAATACTCTCAACGACGTATTGGTGCGCAAGGCCAGGATGGACGGGAAGAACGCCTGCTGGGTGCCGGGTACGGACCATGCGAGCATCGCGACCGAGTCAAAGGTGGTGGCGAGGCTCAGGGAGAGGGGGATATCCAAGGAGGACATCGGCCGCGAGGAATTCCTCAAGTATGCCTGGGAATGGAAGGAGGAGCACGGAGGCATCATCCTGCAGCAGCTCCGCAAGCTGGGCGCGTCCTGCGACTGGGACCGCACACGCTTCACGATGGAGCCGGAGCTTTCCGAGGCCGTGATAGCGACGTTCTGCCATTTCTATAATAAAGGTATGATTTATCGCGGTGTGAGGATGGTCAACTGGGATCCGGTTGCGCTGACCGCCATAAGCGACGACGAAGTCATCCACCGCGACACCAAGAGCCATTTCTATCACCTCAGATATTATATATCGGACGGCGCAGGCCATCCGACGGACGAGTACCTCGTGATTGCC
>CAVGPE010000006.1:22045-25619 GCA_963631065.1 Ruminococcus bicirculans (ex Wegman et al. 2014) | reverse complement strand
ATTTTGGGGATTTTAGTGAAATAAATTTTTAAAAGTAATACAGAGATGTTACAACCTAAGAGAACAAAGTTTAGAAGGGAGCAGAAGAACCGCATGAAAGGCAATGCCCAGAGGGGCAATCAGCTTGCGTTCGGATCGTTCGGCATCAAGACCCTTGAAAATTGTTGGCTCACGGCGCAGCAGATTGAGGCTGCCCGTCAGGCTATTTCGCGTTGTATGAACCGTGAGGGTCAGATTTGGATCAGGGTGTTCCCTGTCAAGCCTATCACCAAGAAGCCTCTCGATACCCGTATGGGTAAAGGTAAGGGTGACCCGTATGCATTCGTTGCGCCTATCACTCCGGGCCGCATCATCTTCGAGGCCGAAGGGGTTTCACTTGCCGTTGCGAAGGAGGCTATGCGTCTCGGCGCCAACAAGCTTCCGATTGCGACCAAGTTCGTAGTGCGCAGAGATTACACAGAATAATTCAGGAGAAGAGAAATGAAAGCATCAGAAGCACGCGATATGTCTGTAGCAGACCTGCGCGACCGTATTGAGGTTGAGAAGAGCAATCTCGCCACAATGAAGATTAATCACGCGATTTCTCCATTGGAGGACACTTCCAAAATCGGTAAGACCAGAAGGGATATAGCTCTTATGATCACTATCCTTGCTGAAAAAGAAAAACAGAACTAAATCAAAAATCTTATGGAAAGAAATCTTCGTAAGGAAAGAACAGGGGTGGTGGTCAGCGACAAGATGGACAAGACCATTATTGTTGCCGTGAAGACCAAGGAGAAGCATCCTCTCTACGGCAAGTTCGTCAAGAAGACCACCAAGTTCGTCGCTCAGGACGACAAGAACGAGTGCGGCGTCGGCGACACCGTGCGCATCATGGAGACCCGTCCTCTCAGCAAGACAAAGAACTGGAGACTAGTAGAAATCGTAGAAAAAGCAAAATAACATATGATACAGCAGGAAACACGTTTACAGGTGGCCGACAACAGCGGGGCGAAGGAAGTTCTCTGCATCCGCGTGCTTGGCGGTACTCACCATCGTTATGCGACCGTCGGCGATACGATTGTCGTTGCAATCAAAAGTGCCATACCTGGCGGTGACGCCAAAAAGGGTACGGTTTCAAAAGCTGTAGTTGTACGCACCAAGAAGGAGGTCCGCCGTCCGGACGGATCCTATATCCGTTTTGATGACAATGCCTGCGTGCTTCTCAACAACGCCGGCGAACTTCGCGGTACGCGTATCTTCGGCCCTGTAGCCAGAGAGCTTCGTGCCAACTTCATGAAAATCGTCTCACTGGCGCCGGAAGTCCTTTAATTGAACAAGCATTATGAAGAAGTTACATATTAAGAAAGGCGACACCGTGTATGTGAATGCCGGTAACGACAAGGGAAAGACCGGGAAGGTTCTTTCTGTGGATCCGTCAAAGGACCGCGCCATCGTTGAAGGTATCAATATGGTCAGCAAGCACACCAAGCCGAACAGCAAGCAGCCTCAGGGCGGCATTGTCCGGATGGAGGCTGCCATCCACGTTTCAAACCTCAACCTCATCGATCCCAAGAGCAACACTCCAACTCGCGTGGGCTACAGGATGGATGGAGACAAGAAAATCCGTTACGCTAAAAAATCAGGGGAGGAGATCAAATAATTATGGCAAAGAAAAACGCACCGGTACAGGCCCAGGCAGCTCCTGCGGGATATGTACCTGCCCTTAAGAAGGCCTACAGGGAGGAGATTGTCGACAAGCTCAAGAAGCAGTTCTCCTACACTACAGTTATGCAGGTTCCGCGCCTTGTCAAGATTACCATCAACGAGGGCGTAGGCTCCGGCACCCAGGACAAGAAGATTGTCGAGGAGGCTGCGGAAGAGCTCTCTCTCATCACCGGCCAGAAGGCCCTCATCACCACTTCGCGCAAGGACATCTCCAACTTCAAGCTCCGTAAGGGAATGCCTATCGGAACCAAGGTGACCCTCCGCAACGTGAAGATGTACGAATTCCTCGAGAAGCTCATCAGGGTGGCTCTCCCGCGTATCCGCGACTTCAACGGCATCGCCGAGAATATGGACGGACGCGGCAACTACACCCTCGGGCTCAAGGAGCAGATCATCTTCCCGGAGGTTGATATCGACAAGAATCCGCGCATCCACGGACTCGAGATCACTTTCGTAACCACGGCCAGGACCGATGAGGAGTGCCACGCGCTTCTCGCCGCATTCGGGCTGCCATTCAAGAAACATAACAAATAGCATATTATGGCAAAGGAATCAATGAAAGCCCGCGAGGTAAAGCGCGCAAAGCTCGTCGCCAAGTACGCCGAGAAGAGGAAGGCTCTCAAAGAGGCCGGAGACTGGGCCGCTCTCGACAAGCTCCCGAAGAACGCTTCCCCTGTCCGTCTTCACAACCGCTGCTCCCTCACGGGTCGTCCTAAGGGATATATGAGGGCATTCGGCATCAGCCGCATCCAGTTCCGCGAGATGGCCAGCAACGGTCTCATCCCGGGAGTCAAGAAGGCAAGTTGGTAGTAATTAAAGAACAGAATAGATATGACTGATCCAATTGCAGATTATCTCACCAGAATTCGCAATGCATACAGTGCAGGCAAGAAGGTAGTGGAGATTCCGTCTTCCAAGATGAAGGTCGCCATCACCCAGATTCTCTGTGAGAAGGGTTACATCCTCAGCTACAAGGTAGTGGAGGGCACCCCGTACAACACCATAAAGATTGCTCTCAAGTATCACCCTCAGACCAAGGCGGCCGCCATCAGAAAGATTGAGCGCGTGTCCACCCCGGGTCTGCGCCAGTATACCGACGTGGACAATATGCCGCGCGTCCTCAACGGACTCGGAATCGCGGTGCTTTCCACCTCCAAGGGCGTGATCACCGACAAGGAAGCCAAGGAACTCGGAGTCGGCGGTGAAGTTATTTGCTACGTATATTAATCTTAAACAAACATTAAATAATGTCACGAATTGGTAAATTGCCTGTAAGCCTTCCGACCGGGGTGAGCGCCGAGCTCCTTCCCGGCAACGTGCTGAAGGTTAAAGGACCTCACGGGGAAATGAGCCAGAAGGTGGATTCTGACATCACCGTCACCCTTGAGGACAATCAGATCAAGTTCGCCCGTCCGACAGACCAGCCGCGCCATCGCTCTATGCACGGTCTCTACCGCGCCCTCGCGCACAATATGGTGGTCGGAGTCAGCGAACTCTTCACTATTAAGCAGGAGTTGGTCGGTGTGGGTTATCGTGTCGCTCTCAGCGGACAGATTCTCTCCTTCTCCCTCGGTTATTCCCACGAGATTCAGCTGATGCTCCCGAAGGAGGTCATCGCCGAAGTCCCGGATGTCCGCAAGGGTGAAAATCCTGTACTCGTGCTCAAGAGCTGCGACAAGCAGCTTCTCGGTCAGGTGGCAGCCAAAATCCGTTCATTCCGCAAGCCGGAGCCTTACAAGGGTAAAGGTATCAAGTTCGTCGGTGAGCAGCTTCGTCGCAAGGCGGGCAAAACGGCAGCCGCAAAATAAAAGGAGGATTGAATTATGGCACTCAATAGAATTGAAAGAAGAAGAAGGATTCACTACCG
>CAVGPE010000006.1:7050-21792 GCA_963631065.1 Ruminococcus bicirculans (ex Wegman et al. 2014) | reverse complement strand
TACCTTTTCCACGGAAGAGTTAAAAGTTTGGCGGACGCTGCCCGTGAAGGCGGCCTCGTATTCTAATAGAAGAGACTATGGCAAATACGAATGTTAAAAGAGTAAAGACTTCTGACCTTGAGCTCAAGGACAGACTGGTCGCCATCCGCAGGGTCACCAAGGTGACCAAGGGCGGTCGTCACTTCCGCTTCGCCGCGATTGTGGTGGTGGGTGACGAGAACGGTGTGGTAGGTTATGGTCTCGGCAAGGCGAACGAGGTGACAGCCGCCATCGCGAAGGGCGTTGAGGACGCAAAGAAGAATCTCGTGAAGATTCCTGTCATCAACACCACCATCCCTCACGAGCAGGAATCCAAGTTCGGCGGATCCCGCGTGTTTATGAAGCCTGCGGCTCCAGGTACCGGCGTGAAGGCCGGCGGTGCGATGCGTGCGGTCTTCGAGTCAGCGGGCGTGCAGAACGTCCTCGCCAAGTCCAAGGGATCTTCCAACCCTCACAACCTCGTGAAGGCCACCGTGACGGCTCTTACCCAGATGAGGGACGCCTATACGGTAGCCGGTCTTCGCGGTGTGCCTATGACTAAGGTTTTCAACGGTTAAAGGAGACACGATTATGGCAAGATTCAAGATTACCAAGATTATAAGCAGCAACGGGGAGACCAAGCGCCAGAAGGACAATCTTCGCTGTCTCGGCATCCGCCGTATGCATCAGACCGTGGAGGTGGAGAAGACCCCGGTGACCGCAGGTCAGGTGGCCAAGATCGCCCATCTCTGCAAAGTTGAAGTGATAGACTAAGGAGGACGGGAAAATGAAACTTAACAATTTGAAACCTGCTGTTGGTTCTACCCACACAAGCAAGAGATTAGGCCGCGGACAGGGTTCCGGCAAGGGCGGCACCTCCACCCGCGGTACCAAGGGTGCGCAGGCCCGCGCAGGATATGAGCACAAGATTGGATTCGAAGGCGGCCAGATGCCTATTCAGAGGCGTCTCCCGAAGTTCGGATTCAAGAACCCTACCAGAGTCGAGTACAAGGCGGTGAACCTTGACGCCATCGAGGCTCTTGCTGCCGCCTCCGGTCTCAACGAGTTCGGAGTAGAGGAAATCAAGGCCGCCGGACTTGCCGGGAAGTCAAGGCCGACGCCTTCTCAAAGTCTGCTGTTGCTAAAATCGAAGCGGCCGGCGGAAAGGCTGTCGTAAACGAATAGTTCTATGAAATTCGTCGAGACCATAAAGAACATATTCAAGATTGAGGAGCTTCGCAAGAGACTCGCTTACACCTTCATCCTGATTCTGGTCTACAGATTGGGATGTTTTGTGGTGCTTCCGGGTATCGACGCGTCAATGCTTGCCGGCCTCCAGAGCAAGACTCAGGACGGTCTGGTGGGTCTCCTCAATATGTTCTCCGGCGGCGCTTTCGGCAACGCCTCCATCTTCGCGCTCGGTGTGATGCCGTACATTTCGGCGTCCATCGTCATCCAGCTTCTCGGCGTTTTCGTCCCTTACTTCAGGAAACTCCAGATGGAGGGCGAAAGCGGCCGCAAGAAGATGAACCAGATGACGCGCTGGCTGACCATCGTGATCATCTGCATCCAGGGACCGGCCTATATGGCCGCGGTTCACAGCCAGATTCCGGCTGCGGCGTTCGTCGCCGTCAACCAGCTCGGCTGGAGCAACTTTATGTTCAACCTGGTGTCAACGGTCATCCTTATGGCCGGTTCTATGTTCGTGATGTGGCTTGGTGAGCGCATTACCGACCGCGGCATAGGCAACGGTATCTCCCTGATTATCATGATTGGTATCGTGGCCCGTCTGCCTTACGCCCTTCTCGCCGAGTTCAGCGGCAAGCTGTCCGTCAACAACGGAGGTCTGCTGCTGCTCATCGTGGAGCTTATCATCTGGTTCTTCGTCATCGTTGCGGCGATTGCGCTTGTGCAGGCCGTCCGCAGGGTGCCTGTCCAGTATGCCAAGAGAGTGGTCGGAAACCGTCAGTACGGCGGAGTGCGCCAGTACATCCCGCTCAAGATCAACGCCGCCGGCGTGATGCCTATCATCTTCGCCCAGGCCCTGATGCTCTTCCCGCTCATCTTCTCCCGCTGGGATTCGACACGTGGACTTGCTGCCACTCTCGGTGACTACACCGGATTCTGGTACAACTTCATATTCTTCATCCTCATCGTCATCTTCACGTTCTTCTATACCGCCGTCACCGTCAATCCGACTATGATGGCCGAGAGTATGAAGCGTGACGGAGGATTCATCCCGGGAGTGAAACCGGGCAAGAAGACCGTAGAGTACCTTGACACCATTATGTCAAGAGTCACCCTTCCGGGATCGTTCTTCCTCGGCATCATCTCCATTCTTCCAGCCATTGCGATAATCTTCGGCATCAACAACTCCTTCGCAAGCTTCTACGGCGGCACTTCGCTTCTGATTCTTGTGGGTGTTGTCCTCGATACCCTTCAGCAGGTGGAAAGTTATTTGCTGATGCGCCACTACGACGGCCTGATGAAGACCGGACGGCTCAGCGGGCGCTCAGGTATGTAGTTCTTTGAATAAACAGTGAAAGGTTGTGATCAAGCCTAAGACAGAAGAAGAGATTGAGCTTTTGCGCGAGAACGCCATCATCGTCTCCAAGACGCTGGCGGAAGTCGGTAAAGCGGTAGCCCCTGGTGTGACAACTGCAGAGTTGAATAGGGTGGCCGAGACTTTCATTCGCGACAACGGGGCAATCCCGAGCTTTCTCGGCTTCGAGGGCTTCCCCGCAGCCATCTGTGCCTCGGTCAACGACGTAGTGGTCCACGGTTTCCCGTCGGACTACGCTCTCAAGGAGGGCGACATCGTGACGGCGGACATCGGCACGCTCTACAAGGGCTATAACGGCGATTCTGCGTACACTTTCCCGGTAGGGGAGGTGGACGCGGAGACCCGCCGCCTGCTGGACGTGACGAAGGCTTCGCTCTACAAGGGCATAGAGGCGGCTGTGGCCGGTGCGCGGACCGGAGATATCGGATACGCGGTACAATCGTATGCTGAATCGTTCGGATTCTCCGTGGTTCGCGAACTCGAGGGCCACGGGATCGGGAAAGGTATGCACGAGGAGCCCGGTGTGCCCAATTACGGCAGGCGCGGGCACGGCACTCACCTCGTGGAAGGTATGGTCATCTGCATCGAGCCGATGATCAATGCCGGAAACAGAGGGGTGTATCTGGCCAGAAACGGCTGGTCCGTGAAGACCTCCGACCACAGGAAGAAGACCTCCGACCACAGGAATGCGGCGCATTACGAGCTTACGGTTGTTGTCCGGAAAGGCCGTGCCGAGCAGCTCTCAACCTTCGATTTTATCGAGAAAGATGGCGGGATTAAATTTTAAAGTGTTATTTTTATGTCAAAACAGGTAGCAATAGAACAAGATGGAAAGGTTATCGAGACCCTTCCCAACGCGATGTTCAAGGTCGAGCTTGAGAACGGTCACGTCCTGCTCTGCAACATTTCGGGCAAGATGAGGATGAACTTTATCCATATTCTTCTTGGCGACAGAGTTAAGGTAGAAATATCACCGTACGATTTGACCAAAGGCAGAATATCTTTCAGATACAAATAAAAACTCACAGATATGAAAGTCAAGACATCCATCAAGAAGCGCAGTGAAGACTGCAAGATCGTAAGGCGCAAGGGTCGTCTCTACGTGATTTGCAAGAAGAACCCGAAGTTCAAGATGCGCCAGGGATAATATTCAGTAAACAATTAAGTAAAGTATAATTATGGCAAGAATAGCCGGTGTTGATTTACCAAACAACAAACAGGGAGAGATAGGGCTGACCTATATCTTCGGAATCGGCCGCCCTTCAGCCAGGAAGATTCTTGAGAAGTGCGGCATCGAGCCTACGGTCAAAGTCGGTGACTGGAACGACGAGCAAATCGCCAAGATACGTTCCGAAATCAATGCGGAATACAAGATCGAGGGTGAGCTCCGTTCTTCCGTCCAGATGGACATCAAGCGTCTTATGGATATCGGTTGCTACCGCGGAATCCGTCATCGTCTCGGACTTCCGGTTCGCGGCCAGAGCACCAAGAACAACGCCCGTACCCGCAAGGGTCGCAAGAAGACCGTTGCCAACAAGAAGAAGGCGACCAAGTAATCATTGATGAATTATGGCAAAGAAAACTACAACATCCAAGAGAGTTGTCAAGGTTGAAGCTTATGGCGAGGCTCATATTTCATCAACCTTCAACAATGTTATCGTGTCTCTCACCAATGCTCAGGGCCAGGTGATCAGCTGGGGCTCAGCGGGCAAGTGCGGTTTCAGAGGCTCCAAGAAGAACACCCCTTACGCAGCCCAGATGGCTGCCGAGGATGCTGCCAAGACCGCGTTCGACGCAGGTCTGCGCAGGGTGAAGTGCTATGTGAAGGGACCGGGAGCGGGTCGTGAATCCGCAATCCGTACCATCAACAACGCCGGTATCGTGGTGACGGAGATCGTCGACGTGACTCCGATGCCGCATAACGGATGCAGACCGAAAGGCCGTCGTAAAGTTTAATTTTTAAGGTAAGACTGATTATGGCAAGATATACAGGTCCAAGCACCAAAATCGCCCGTAAGTTCGGCGAGCCGATATTCGGTTCAGACAAATATTTCGAGAAGAGAAACTACCCTCCGGGACAGCACGGACTGGCCGCCAAGCGCAAGAAGCAGAAGGACTACTCCATGCAGCTCAAGGAGAAGCAGAAGGTCAAGTATATGTACGGTGTACTCGAGCGTCAGTTCCACAACACCTACGACAAGGCCTCCCGTATGTCAGGACAGAAGGGTGAGAACCTCCTCTTCCTCCTCGAGTCCCGTCTCGACAACATCGTTTACCGTCTCGGCATCGCTCCTACCCGTGCGGCGGCACGTCAGCTCGTGTCCCATCATCACATCACCCTCAACGGTGTCGTGTCCAGCATCCCTTCAATCCAGGTGAAGCCGGGCGACGTCGTTGCGGTAAGAGAGAGATCCAAGAGCCTTGAGGTGATTCAGAACAGCGTGGCTTCCGTAACGAAGTACTCCTGGCTGGATTTCGACACCAAGACCCTTACGGGCAAGTTCCTCAATGTTCCTACCAGAACCGAGATTCCTGAGAACATCAACGAGCAGCTTATCGTCGATCTCTACTCCAAGTAACATTTAACACCGAATCAAATATGGCAATCTTAGCATTTCAGAAACCTGACAGGGTCATCTTGCTCGAAAGCACCGATACCGTCGGCCGTTTCGAATTCCGGCCTCTTGAGCCGGGATACGGGCAGACCATCGGCAATGCTCTTCGTCGCATCCTGCTCGCTTCTTTGGAAGGTTTTGCTATCAGTCAGATCCGGATCTCCGGCGTAGAGCAGGAGTTCGCCACCATCCCGGGAGTCATCGAGGGGATGCAGGACATCATCCTCAACCTCAAGCAGGTGCGCTTCCGCCGTATGGTCGAGACGGTCGATACTGAGACGGCAACCATCGTAATCAGCGGCAAGCAGGAATTTACGGCAGAAGATATCTCAAAGGGATTGTCTTCCTTTATGGTGTTGAATCCGGAACTGCACATCTGCTCTCTTGAGCCGGCGGTCAAGCTCGAAATCACGCTCACCATCACCAAGGGTCGCGGTTTCGTGCCGTCCGAGGAGCTCAGGGACGAGAACACGCCTATCGGGACCATCCCGATTGATGCCATCTACACTCCTATCCGCAAGGTGAACTGGAGCGTGGAGAACTACCGCGTGGAGCAGAAGACCGACTACGAGAAACTCAATCTCGAGATTGTGACTGACGGTTCCATCTCTCCTAATTCCGCGCTTCACGAAGCGGCCAACATCCTCATCTATCACTTCAAGCTGTTCACCGACGAGAAGAAGATGTCGGTCGAGAACACCGTGGAGCCAGATACCAAGGAGCTGGACGAGGAGTCTCTCCGTATGAGGCACCTCCTGCTCACGAAGCTGTCGGACGTGGGGCTGTCCGTCCGTGCCTTCAACTGCCTCAAGGCGGCTGACATCGACACTTTCGCCGACCTCGTGTCCTACTCGCGCGCCGAGCTGATGAAGTTCCGCAATTTCGGGCGCAAGTCCCTCAACGAGATTGACCTTCTGGTCGAGAAGATGAAGCTGTCGTTCGGAATGGATGTCACAAAGTATAATATCGAACCAAAGAAAAAGAATATCGAAAGATGAGACATAACAAAGCTATAAATCATCTTGGACGCAAGAGCGGACACCGCAAGTCCCTTCTCTCCAATATGGCGACCTCTCTCATTCTTCACAAGAGGATTACGACCACCGTTGCGAAGGCCAAGGCCCTCAGGAGCTATGTGGAGCCGCTGATTACCAAGTCCAAGGAGGATACGACCCACAACCGTCGTGTCGTGTTCAGCTACCTCAAGTCCAAAGAGGCCGTTACGGAACTCTTCCGCAACATCGCTCCGAAGATTGCTGACCGTCCGGGAGGATACACCCGTGTCCTGCATGTGGGCTTCCGTCAGGGAGACGCTGCCGAGATGGCCCTCATTGAGCTCGTCGACTTCAACGAGGCGGCTCTCGCATCTTCCGCGAAGGTGGAGAAGAAGACCACCCGCAGAAGCCGCGCCAAGAAGGCTGACACCCCTGTGGAGGCTCCTCCTCAGGAAGTTCAGCAGGATGAGCAGCCGAAGGCTGAGTAAAATTTCAAGGGGGAAGTTCGGGCTTCCCCCTTTTTGTTTCATAGCAATCCATAACAATTAATCCTATCCAAAATGAACTGTCTATTCTATTCTGTCCCTCTCGCGGCGGTGATTGCGCTTGCGTTCGCCTATTATTTCTTCCGCCAGATGCGTCGCGAAGACGAGGGGACTCCCACTATGAAGCAGATTGCACAATATGTGCGTGAGGGGGCTATGGCCTACCTCAAACAGCAATATCGGGTCGTGACCATAGTATTTGTCGTGCTGGCCCTGTTTTTCGCCGTGCTTGCATACGGCTTCGGGGTCCAGAACCCCTGGGTTCCTTTCGCTTTCCTGACGGGAGGATTCTTCTCCGGACTGGCCGGATTCATCGGGATGAAGACGGCCACCTTCGCTTCCGGACGCACGGCCAATGCCGCAAGACGCTCGCTCAACGCCGGACTCAAGCTGGCGTTCCGCTCCGGCGCGGTGATGGGACTCACGGTAGTGGGCCTCGGTCTTCTGGACATCGCGCTGTGGTTTGTCATACTTAACGCCTGCATACAGGAAGCGTCTATGGCTCAGAAGCTTATAGTCATCACAACCACTATGCTCACCTTCGGTATGGGAGCTTCCACCCAGGCCCTCTTCGCGAGGGTCGGCGGAGGCATCTACACCAAGGCCGCCGACGTGGGGGCGGATCTCGTGGGCAAGGTCGAGTCTGACCTGCCGGAGGACGATCCCCGCAATCCCGCCACCATCGCGGACAATGTCGGGGACAATGTCGGGGACGTGGCCGGTATGGGGGCCGACCTCTACGAATCCTACTGCGGGTCCATCCTCTCCACTATGGCTCTCGGCGCATCCGCGTTCTTCTCCGCCGGTCCGGAATATCAGATGAAGGCGATTCTCGCCCCTATGATCATCGCCGCCGTCGGGGTCGCCCTCTCGGTGATAGCGATATTCACCGTGCGCACCAGGGAGGGGGCGGGTATGAGCCAGCTGCTCAAGTCCATGAGCTTCGGCACCAATCTCGCGGCCATACTCAGCGCCGTCGCCACTTTCGGGGTCATGTATCTTGTCGGGCTGGACAACTGGCTCGGGCTCTCGTTCTCCGTGGTCAGCGGGCTTCTGGCCGGCGTCGTCATAGGCAAGTCCACGGAATACTACACCTCCCACTCATATAAGCCGACTCAGCAGCTTGCCGAGTCCGCGCAGACCGGGCCTGCCACCGTCATCATCAGCGGAGTGGGCCTTGGAATGCTCTCCACGGCCATTCCCGTGGTGACCATCGCTGTCGCCATCATCCTTGCCTACCTCTGCGCCATAGGATTCGACGTGCAGAATATGGTCAGCGCCTCCAACCTCTCCCTCGGCCTCTACGGAGTCGCCATAGCGGCGGTCGGGATGCTCTCCACTCTCGGCATCACGCTGGCTACGGATGCCTATGGCCCTATCGCGGACAATGCCGGAGGCAACGCCCAGATGAGCGAACTCGACCCTGAAGTGAGGGAGCGCACGGATGTGCTTGATGCGCTCGGCAACACCACCGCCGCCACGGGCAAGGGCTTCGCTATCGGCTCCGCCGCGCTCACGGGACTCGCGCTTCTCGCCTCCTATATCGAGGAGATAAAAATAGCTCTGGTGCGTGTCGGGGAGGCTGTCGTCGGAGTGGGCGGCCGTCTGATAGAGAACGCGTCCGACGCGAGCATTCTCGATATCCTGGCATATTATAAGGTTGACATTATGAACCCTTCGGTTATTGCCGGGGTGTTCATCGGGGCGATGATGGCATTCCTCTTCTGCGGTCTGACGATGAACGCCGTCGGCAGAGCCGCGGGCAAGATGGTGAGCGAAGTGCGCCGTCAGTTCCGCGAGATCAAGGGCATCCTCACCCGCGAGGCTACTCCTGAATACGACCGCTGTGTGGAGATTTCCACCAAGGCGGCTCAGAGGGAGATGCTCGTGCCGTCACTCGTGGCGATAGTGGTTCCGGTGCTGACCGGAGTGCTGCTCGGTGTGGCAGGAGTGATGGGGCTGCTGATCGGAGGACTCGGCGCGGGCTTCGTGCTGGCCATCTTTATGGCCAATTCCGGCGGAGCCTGGGACAATGCCAAGAAGTTCGTCGAAGAGGGGAATTTCGGCGGGAAGAACTCCGACTGCCACCACGCCACGGTGGTCGGGGACACTGTCGGCGACCCGTTCAAGGACACTTCCGGCCCGTCGCTCAACATCCTCATCAAGCTGATGAGTATGGTCAGCATCGTGATGGCCGGCCTCACCGTCGCCTTCCACCTGCTGTAACGGCCCGACAGCCGGAGTATTGACATTGTTCGGATTTTTGTCATTATTTTTGCGGCAGGAATCCGAACAACTTCCATTGTATGACAGTAAAGACCGGAAAAATACTTGTCGTAGACGACAACGCGGGGATTCGCAGCGCCCTTAAGATACTGCTTCCTATGCACTTCGCACAGGTGGAGGCCATCGCCTCACCGTCCACTCTGGTGACGACCCTGGAGCGCTTCCGCCCGGATGTGGTGCTTCTGGATATGAATTTCCATACGGAGGTCAACACCGGCAACGAGGGCCTGTACTGGACGCGGCAGCTCAAGGCGATGGCCCCGTCGGTGGAGGTCGTGCTGTTCACGGCATATGCCGACATACGCCTGGCCGTGGAGGGGATGAAGAGCGGGGCTTTCGACTTCATAGTGAAACCCTGGGAGAACGAGAAGCTGATTTCGGTGCTGTCGGCGGCCCGGGACAAGGCCAGGAAGACCGCATCGGGCAAGGGCGCGGAGGAAGCGTCCGGGACGGAGATGTTCTGGGGCGATTCCAAGCCTATGCAGGGCATCAGGAAGATGGTGGAGAAGATAGCTCCGACCGATGTCACGGTGCTGATTACCGGCGAGAACGGCACCGGCAAGGATGTGCTGGCGAGGGAAATACACGCACGGAGCCTGCGCTCCGCCGCGCCTATGGTGGCGGTGGATGCCGGGGCGATTCCGGAGACCCTGTTCGAGAGCGAGCTGTTCGGGCATATCAAGGGGGCGTTCACCGATGCGCACGCCGACCATATCGGCAAGTTCGAGCAGGCCGACGGCGGCACGCTCTTCCTCGACGAAATCGGCAACATCCCTCTGCACCTGCAGGCCAAGCTGCTCCGCGCCATACAGAGCCGCAGCATCATCCCCGTGGGAGGCACTGCGTCCAGGCCGGTGAACATCCGCCTCATCTGCGCCACCAATATGAATCTTGAGGCACTGGTGAGGGAGGGCCGCTTCCGCGAAGACCTCTACTACCGCATCAACACCGTCCACATCGAGCTTCCTCCGCTGCGGGAGCGCGGGGAGGACGTCATTCCGCTGGCGGAGAGATTTATCCGCATCTACGCCGGCAAATACCACCGTCTGCTGGACGGGCTGGACAGTTCGGGCCGGGAGGCCCTGCTCGGACACCGTTTCGGGGGCAATATCCGCGAGCTTCAGAACTGCATCGAGAAGGCCGTGATACTCTCCGACTCCCATCTGCTCTCGGCCGCCGACCTTCAGTTCGAGACTCCGGTATCGGGCGGATACCCTGCGCTCCGTACTGCCGGAGGCGTCGACGAGGAGAGGATGGTGAGGGAGACGATGGAGCGTTGCGGGGGCAATATCACGCAGGCGGCGAGACTCCTCGGGGTGAGCCGTCCGACGCTTTATGCCAAGCTTAAAAAATACGGACTGTGATGCCGTTATGGGCCGTCATATTGACAGTCGCGGCGGCGGTGGCGCTCGTCTGGACGCTCTCCGCGCTCCATACGCGGCACAGGGACATCGGCAAGGTGGCCTATATGATGGACGCGCTGGAGGACGGGGAGCTGAACTTCCGCTTCCGGGACACCAACCGCTTCAACCGCACCCTCAACCGTATCCGTACCATCTTCGAGCGGCAGCGGCAGGCGCACGAGCAGGACTCCTGGACCAAGCTTATCCGCGTGCTGACGCACGAGATTATGAATACCGTTTCTCCCATAGCCTCGCTCTCCGACGCGCTTGCCGGGGCGATGAAGGAGGACGGATACAGCGAGGCGGACATCAAGGCGGGACTGGAGACGATATCCGACTCGTCGAGAAATCTCATCAAGTTCGTGCAGACCTACCGGCAGCTGAGCGGAGTCGCCCGCCCTATACGCAAGGCCGTCATAGTCAAGGACCTGGTCGAGAAGGTCATCTCGCTCGACAGCGAATATCTCGCTTCCTGCGGGGCGACGTGCCGCTTCCTCACGGAGGAGAACGACCTGATGATTTTCGCCGACGAGGGGCAGATCGGTCAGATTCTCATCAATCTGCTAAAGAACGCGCTGCAGGCCGGAGCGAAAGAGATATCCGTCTCAGCCGCCTCCGGGCCGGACGACGAGGTGATTCTGCGCGTATCCAACGACGGAGCGCCTATCCCGCTCAAGAGCCGGGAGCAGATATTCGTCCCGTTCTTCACCACCAAGGAGGAAGGTTCCGGCATAGGTCTGAGCATCTCCCGCCAGATTATGAGGCAGCACAACGGCAGCATCGACCTCGTGCGCAGCGATGTGGGCCGGACGGTCTTCGAGCTGAGGTTCAGATAATCCGCCTGTAAAGGCTTTTACATCCTGTGTAAAGATTTTACAGTTCTTTACACAGGGTTGTTTTATTTAAACCGCACAGTGTCAATGTGTTGTCTATTTTGGCACGGGTGGTGAAGAGGAAGAGGCAAAATCTGAATAAGATGATAAAAAGTAAAATAATTTCCGTCTGCTGCCTTCCGGCGCTATGCCTTGCCGGCATCGCTGCGGGGGCGCAGGAGACGATGACGCTGAAGGACTGTATGGAATACGCCATCTCCAATTCGACGAAGATGCGGATTCAGCAGGCGGCGTCCGGAGACGCGAGACTCGACCGCAGGGATGCCGCTCTGGCACTCTTCACGCCGCAGATCAGTGCGCAGACCTACGCCTACTACAACTTCGGGCGCAGCATCGACCCGCAGACCAACACCTATTTCAACACGACCTCCTTCCACAACAACTACGGCATAAGCGCCGGATATGACCTCTTCGACGGATTCCAGGCGGTTAACAACTGGAAAATCTCCCGGACCGGCCTCGCCATAAGCGAGTCGCAGGAGAAGCAGGCCGAAGCGGATATCTGTCTCGCGGTGATGGAGGCGTACTACAACGTAGTCTATTACAAGCGTCTCGCCGACATCTGCGAAGAGCAGCTCAAGACCGCCGAACTCTCCCTCTCCAAGGCGCGCAGGCAGGAAGAGCTGGGGCAGAAAGGCCACGCCGACGTGGTGCAGATGGAGGCCGAGCTTGCCGACCGGCGCTACGACCTTATCAATACGCGCAATATGTACGATGACCAGCTGACGGTGCTCTCCGACCTGATGTTCTGGCCTCTGGACGAGGAAATTGTGATAGAGACAGATCTGGCGGGACTCGCCGCTTCCGTCTCCTCCCGAGAGGAGGGCGCAAGCACGGAGGACATAGTAGGCTTCGCCCTTGACCACAACCCGGCGGTGCAGATAGCCTCGTGGCAGGAACTCAATGCCAGACGCGAACTGAACACGGCCAAGTGGCAGCTGCTGCCGACCGTGGGGCTGTATGCCGGCTGGAGCACGAGCTACTACACCTACCAGGGTTCGTCGACGGCGGCATTCCGCGACCAGTTCCGCAACAACGGCGGCGAATATGTGGAACTCACCCTCTCCATCCCCATCTGGAACCGCCTGAGCAAGCACTCGAAGATAGCCCGCAGGCGCAACGCCCTGGACAAGGCTTCAGCCGAACTTGACCAGAAGCGCCGCGACGTGGAGTCGGAAGTCCGCAGGGCCGCCCGGGACCGCGACGGAGCGGCAGAGGCCTACAGCCAGGCGCAGTACAAGTCCGAGGTGCAGGAGGAGGCCTACAGGCTGAATCTCAAGAAGCTCCAGCAGGGCCTCATCTCCCCGCTGGAATTCCAGACCGCCAACAGCAACTATGTCAAGTCGCAGGCCGACGAGATGAACAGCCTCTTCAAGCTCCTCATCAAACAGGCCGTACTGCGGTACTACAACGGGGTGGAATACGTCAATCAATGAAAATTTGAATTATGGACAAGATAATCGAAAAGAAGAAAGGCTGGAGGGCGGCATTCACCGCAAAAGCCCTCCCGTGGTGGCTGGGCGCGATGCTGCTCGTGTTCACCATATACCTCATCGCAAAACCTGACGCCAAGACGCTGCGGGTGGACAGGGATTCGCTGGTAGTCAGCACTGCGGCCAGAGGCGAATTCAACGACTACATCCGTATCAGCGGCCGGGTGCAGCCTATGACCACCATCCAGCTCAGCCCGCAGGAGGGGGGAGTCGTGGAAAAGATTCTGATAGAGGAGGGTTCTCCGGTAAAGAAGGGAGACGCCATTCTCATCCTCAACAACGACAACCTCGACCTTCAGATACTGAACTCCGAAGCCGAGCTGGCCGAGAAGGAGAACATCCTGCGCAACACGCAGATTCAGATGGAACAGCAGAAGCTGGACGTGCGGCAGAACGAGATGGAATACGGTGTCAATGTGGAAAGACTCCGCCGCGCCTACGAGCAGCAGAAAGCCCTCTACGAGGACAAGCTCATCGCAAAGGAGGACTACCTCAAGGCCGAGGAGGACTACCGTCTGGCGAAGCAGAAATACGAACTCATCGCCGAGCGCTCCAGACAGGACAGCCTCTACCGGGGGACGCAGATAGACCGTATGGAAGAGAGTCTGGAGAATATGCAGCTCAATATGCAGATGATACGCCGTCGCAAGAGCAACCTCGTCGTGAAAGCCCCCATCGACGGCGAACTCGGTCTGCTGGACGTGGTACTGGGCCAGAGCATAGCCAGCGGCACCAAGATAGGCCAGATCAACTCCGTGGGGACCTACCGGATTGAAGCGCAGATAGACGAACACTATATCGACCGCGTGGTGACCGGGCTGGAAGCCACCTTCGAGCGGCAGGGTGAGACCTGGGAGACGAGCATACGCAAGGTCTATCCCGAAGTGCGGGACGGCAAGTTCAAGGCCGACTTCAAGTTCGACGGCAGCCAGCCGGACAATATCCGCAGCGGCCAGACCTATTACCTCAACCTCCAGCTCGGCCAGCCGGAAGAGGCCGTCATCATCCCTCGCGGCACCTTCTACCAGAAGACCGGCGGAAAATGGATATATGTCGTCAGCGGCGACGGGTCCAGAGCCGTCCGGCGGGAGATACGCATAGGCCGCCAGAACCCTCAATACTACGAAGTCCTCGAAGGACTGGAGCCGGGCGAGAAGGTCATCACGAGCGGTTATGACAGCTACGGCGATGCGGACGTGCTCGTGTTCTGAATATGTTCCAATAAAGTAAATAATTAAAATTCAAAATATTATGATTACAGTCAGCAATCTTTCCAAGGTATTCAGGACGGATGAAATCGAGACCACGGCCCTGAACGGTGTCAGCTTCGAAATCAAGGACGGCGAGTTCGTCGCCATTATGGGGCCTTCCGGCTGCGGCAAATCCACGCTGCTCAACATTCTCGGACTTTTGGACAATCCTACCGGAGGCTCATACAAGCTTCTCGGCACCGAGGTGTCCGGTCTCAAGGAGAAGGAGCGCACCAAGTTCCGCAAGGGCAACATAGGATTCGTGTTCCAGAGCTTCAACCTCATCGACGAGCTGAACGTATATGAGAATATCGAACTTCCTCTGCGCTACCTCAATATCGGCGCATCCGAGCGCAAGGCGAGGGTGACGGAGATAATGAAGCGTATGTCCATCAACCACCGCGCCGGGCACTTCCCGCAGCAGCTCTCCGGAGGTCAGCAGCAGAGAGTGGCAATCGCACGCGCCGTGGTCGCCGGACCGAAGCTCATCCTTGCCGACGAGCCTACCGGAAACCTCGACTCCAAGAACGGCAAGGAAGTGATGGACCTGCTCACCGAACTCAACCGCGAAGGGACGACCATCGTGATGGTGACCCACTCCCAGAAGGACGCCTCCATCGCTCAGAGAACCATCGACCTCTTCGACGGACAGATTGTGAGCGACGTGAAGAACGAACTGTA
>CAVGPE010000006.1:0-7009 GCA_963631065.1 Ruminococcus bicirculans (ex Wegman et al. 2014) | reverse complement strand
AGTTATTTCAAATTTCTTCTCAGAAACAGGCTTTACACCTTCGTGGAGATTCTGGGGCTTTCCGTAGCCCTTGGCTTTGTCATCCTGCTGACATCCTACGCCAGGACGGAATTCGCTGTAGGCTCCCGCCAGAGCAACGCCGCTGACATCTACGCCATCGGCATGGGGAACTGCACGGGAATGACCCTCGGGACAGGCGAGGAGTTCTTCCCTTCCCTGCCCGAAGTGAAGACCTGGACCAGAGTCGCCGTCTACGGAGATGCCGACATTATGGTAGGAGAGGACTATTATGCGGTCAAGGCGGCGGCGCTGGACACCAACTTCCGAAAACTCTTCAACTACAGAATCACGGGCTGCGATGCGGACAGAATCCTTCCCGGCCCCAATGACGCTCTGCTGTCCGAAAGTTTCGCCCGCAAGGTCTTCGGCGGGGCCGATCCGGTCGGACGCACCTTCACCCTTTCGGGGACCCAATATACGGTCACCGGCATCATCGAGGATTTCGGCCCTTACGACGAGTTCAGTCCCTACGATATCTTCTTGAGCATGAAGGTGCTGGAAGCAATGGTGCAGAGGATGGACCAATTCGGCTCCGTGCAGACTTTCGTCACCCTGGAAAGCGGCGCGGACCCCGATGCTGTGGCCGGAAAGCTTCTCGACAAATATGTGGAATACTGGGGCAAAGGGTATAGCCGGGACGGCTCGGACGGCTCTTTCCTCTACGGCTCCACCCTCACGCGTTTCGACAAGCTCTATTTCACCAACCTGCAAAGCTATGCCCCTCTGCGCAAAGGGGACAGGAAGGTGGTGGAAATCCTCCTCCTGACGGCTCTCGTGCTTCTGGTGTCGGCGGTGTTCAACTATATCAATCTGACCGTGGCCCAGACGGGCAAGCGGGCCAAGGAAATGGCTACGAGACGGCTGCTCGGGGAGTCTTCTTCGGGCATAGTGCTGAGATACCTGTCGGAGTCGTTCGTCTTCACGGCGGGATGCTTCGCAATAGGCCTTCTGCTGGCGGTGGGTCTGAAAGGATGGTTCGAGAAACTGCTGGACACCGATATCGTATTGGCCGCTGACGCGTCCGGGATTGCGATATGCCTGCTGCTGCTCGCTTTCCTCACGCTCGCTTCCGCTCTGCTGCCCGCCGCGCTTGTATCGCGCTTCAAGCCGGTGGACATCGTGAAGGGCAGCTTCCGCCTGCGCAGCAAGATGGTTTTCAGCAAGGTGTTCATCGTGTGTCAGAACGTGATAAGTACGGTGCTGATTGCCGTGTCGCTGACTATGCTGCTGCAAATGCACCATATGACGACCCTGCCTACGGGCTACGTGACCGAGGATATAATGTATATCAGCACCTGGCCGCTCGGCTACCGCAATTCTGCGGCGCAGCAGGCGCTCTCCGACCGGGTGAGCAGGCTGCCTCAGGTGCAGGCCGTCGGACGCTTCACCTCCGCCCCGTTCGCCTGCGGCTCCAACGGCGTGCATATCGAGAATGAGAAGATGTCCTGGATGAGACTGGTGCAGGTGGACAGCACGGCATTCAAGATGCTGGGATTCAATGTGCTGGAGCAGTTCAGCGATGCTTCCTACGGGAGCTGCTGGTTTACGCAGGAGGCCGCCGCGCGCTACGGAGTATCCGAGAGCAAGCCTTACGCCGGCGACGGACAGGAATACAAATGCCACGGAATCATCTCCGATTTCAGGGCCGGCACGGCGCTGGACGAACCTATGGAGGACAGCCACTGCGCGGTGATGCTCCGCGACTGTTCCAAGATTTGCTTCGGGCTGCTGATAAAGACTGCCGGAGACCACGGTGAGGCCTTTGGCGCGGTGCGCGACATCTGGCGTGAGGTGGCGCGGGAATACATAGGCGTGCCGTCCGAACCGGAGTCGCTCTCTTACATAGATGACTATCTCACATACTCTCTCACCGGCAAGCGCAACACTATGACGCTCGTCGTGAGCTTTATGCTGATTGCCATCCTGATATCCGCGCTCGGACTCTTCGCGATGGCGGTTTACTACACCGGACAGCAGTCAGGCGAGATAGCCGTGCGCAAGATTTTCGGCTCCGGGGTGAACGAGGCCGCGATGCGGCTTTCGAGGTCATTCGCGATTATGACGCTGGTCGCGGTGCTTGCCGCAGTCCCGGTGAGCATCTGGGCTATGCGTCTGTATCTGAGCGATTTCTATGTCCGCATAGACTTCCCTTGGTGGGCTGTGCCTGCGGCTGCGGCCCTGACCTGCCTGATTTCATTCGTGTCGATTGTCTCCCAGACCTTCAGAACCGCCCGCGCCAATCCTGTGGATTCTCTGAAAAACGAGTAACTTTGCCCCCGTGACAAACACGGACGTGGCCATAGTCGGAGCGGGTGCTGCCGGATGTTTCTGCGCGATAGAACTTAAGCGCAGACGCCCGGAGCTGGAAGTGAGCGTATTCGAGGCCGGCAGCCGCCCTCTTGCGAAACTCGCCCTGACCGGCGGCGGACGCTGCAATCTCACCAACTCCTTTGCCGGAGTCCGCAGCCTGTCCGAGGTCTATCCACGGGGCGAACAGCTGATGAAGCGGGCTTTGCGCGAGTTCGGGCCGGAGGACACGATGCGGTGGTTCGAGCGCGAAGGGGTGAGGCTTGTGGTGCAGGATGACGGGTGCGTGTTCCCGGCAAGCCAGGACGCGATGCAGATAGTGCATACTCTGGAGCGTGCGATGCGCTCCGAAGGGGTTGACCTGCAGTGTAATAGGAAAGTTTCCTCCATCCTTCCCCTCTCCTGCGGCACTCCGGATTCCGGGTCCGGCGGGGGCTTCAGACTGAGTTTCGCCGATGGCGGGGAAACTCAGGCCGGCAAAGTTGTTTTCACCATCGGGGGCTGCTCTGAGGCCGCTTTGCGTAAGCTGCTCCCGGAGGGGACGGAGCTTACCGGGACCGTTCCGTCGCTCTTTACGCTTAAGGTGGAAGACCCTTTGCTCCGCGCCCTGACAGGCATCACGGTCTCCGATGTCGGACTCTCCCTTGCCGGCACATCCTTCCGCTCGGAAGGGACGCTTCTGCTCACCGACTGGGGAGTGAGCGGTCCGGCCACCCTCAGGCTCTCCTCGTATGCCGCACGCTATCTTGCGCAGCAGGGCTACCGGGCACGGCTTCTTGTCAACTGGCTCCGCGCTTCCGAAGCGCAACTGCGCAGGACTCTGGAAGACATTTCCGCTGCGGAGCAGAGGAAACAGATTTGCAACACCCGTCCGGACGGGATTCCTGACAGGCTCTGGCGCTTTATTCTCGCCCGCTGCGGCTTCAGGGAAGACCTGCGTTGGGCGGAACTCGGCTCGCGCGGGTTCAACCGCCTTGTCGGGCGGCTGCTCTCCGATGAATACGAAATCAGCGGCCGTGCGAAATTCAAGGAGGAGTTCGTGACCTGCGGCGGAGTGGCCCTGAGCGGCATAGACCTCGGCAGCCAGCAGAGCCGGCTCTATCCCGGTCTGTACTTCGCCGGAGAGGTGCTTGATGTCGACGCTCTCACCGGAGGGTTCAACCTTCAGGCCGCCTGGTCCACGGGGAGGAGAGCCGCAAGTAAAATATAATTTGTATATTTGCGGCGTTGTACTGTATTTAATCTATTCCTGATGAAGAAAATTCTGAATGAGATTTGTGCGAAATACACAGTTCCGCAAGAGGTTAAGGCACAAGGTATATATCCGTATTACAGGCCTATTTCCTCCGGTCAGGACCCGGTTGTCGCTATGGCTGACGGAAGCAAGGTTCTTATGTTCGGGTCCAACTCCTATCTCGGTCTCTCGGACGATCCGCGTCTGAAGGAGGCGGCGATAGCCGCAATCCGCAAATACGGCACGAGCTGCTCAGGCAGCCGTTTCCTCAACGGTACTCTCGACATCCACGAAGAGCTTGAAGAGAAGCTCGCCAAGTTCGTCGGCAAGGACGAGGCCGTGACCTACAGCACCGGCTTCCAGGTCAATCTCGGAGTCGTCAGCTCCCTCGGAATGCGGGGAGGCTACACCTTCCTCGACGCCCTCGACCACGCCTGCATCATCGACGGCAGCCGTCTCGGCTTCGCCGAAGTCCGCAAGTTCCCGCACAACGATATGAAGGTGCTGGAAAAGAAGCTTTTCCTCACCCCGCGCAACGCTCCGAAGCTGATAGTGGTGGACGGAGTATATTCGATGGAGGGGGACATCGCCCCGCTGCCTGACATCGTCAGACTCTGCAAGAAATACAACGCGTCCGTGATGGTGGACGATGCGCACGCCCTCGGCGTGATAGGTGAGAACGGTTCCGGTACTGCAAGCCATTTCGGCCTCACCGCCGACACCGACCTCATAATGGGTACGTTCTCCAAGAGCTTCGGCTCTCTGGGAGGATTCATCGCCGGCGACAAGGAAGTGCTCAATTACCTCAAGCACAATTCCCGCTCGCTCATCTTCAGCGCGTCTATGACCCCTGCCGCCGTTGCCGCCGCCTCCACGGCCCTCGACATAATGATCAACGAGCCGGAGCGCCGCGAACATCTCTGGGAAGTCACCAGACACGCCCAGAAAGCGTTCAAGGACAACGGCTTCGATACCGGGCACACCCAGTCCCCGATTATCCCGCTCTTCGTGCGCGACACTATAAAGGCAATGAAGATAGTGCGCCTCGCATACGACAAGGGCGTGTTCATCACCCCTGTCATCGCCCCGGCGGTGCCGGAGAACGACGTGCTGATCCGCTTTGCGCTTATGGCCACGCACAGCATCGCCCAGGTCGACGAGGCGGTGGATAAGCTGACCGCCATATTCAAGGAAGTCGGAGTGATAGCATAAGCGGCGGAGTCCTATGGTCATACTCATCACGGGCATCAGTTCAGGTTTCGGCAAGGCTATGGCCGAAAGGCTCGCCGCCGACGGACACAAGGTCTATGGAACGCACCGCCGCGATGTGGAGCGGATTCCAGGAGTGACCTATATCAAGGCGGATGCCGGAGATGACGGTCAGGTGGAGGCCGCAGTGAAGACCGTTACCGACGCCGAGGGACGCATAGACGTATTCATCAACAATGCCGGGATGGGCATAGGCGGCCCGCTGGAGTTCAGCTCGCTCGAAGACGCCCGCAGGCAGATGGATGTCAACTGGATGGGGATGGTGCGCTTCCTGCACTTCGTGCTGCCCGTGATGCGCTCTCAGGGCGGAGGGAAAATCATCTGCATCAGCTCCATAGGAGGTCTGATGGGGCTGCCGTTCCAGGGACTCTACTCCGCGTCCAAATTTGCCATCGAAGGCTACTGCGAGGCTCTGCGTCTGGAGACCCGCTCTTTCGGCATCAAGGTCGTGGTGATTGAGCCGGGGGACTTCTCCACCGGATTCACCGCGATGCGCAAGAGCGTAGACGACCCGGAAGTCTATAAGGTCTACAAGTCCTACGCCGACTCCCTCGCCAGCATAGAGAAGGACGAGACAGGCGGTCTCAAGCCGGAGGTTCTCGCCGCGAAGATTTCTAAGATAGTGCGCAAGAAGAACCCGCGCTACAGCTACATTGTCTCCACCCTTGAGCAGCGCCTCTCCGTGACCCTCAAGAAGCTGCTCCCCCCTTCGCTCTTCGCCAGGATACTCTCAAGCTACTACAAGCTGTAAAAACCTTTACACCACTGTAAAGTCCCTTTACATCCAAGATTGCGTCCAAGAGGGCGCAATCTGTTGATTTATGGGGAGTTGTGTGCTTTGGCACGGCTGTTGAACCGGAAGAGGCTCGGTATGACCGTAAGCAGTGTGCTTACGGATAAAAGCGACATTCAGATGAAATCTAAACGCAGTGATCTGCCTATCAAGGTGCTGTCCCTCGGAGTGGGGCTGGCGGTGGGTGTCGTCTCCATCGTGGTGCCGGCGGAGCTGTATCAGCGGATTCCTGTCTATGCGGCGCTGAAAAACTACACCGAGAACTCGCGCCACTGGAAGCTGGGGCTGCTGGGGGCGCAGGTGCTGATCAATGTCTTCCTGGTGGTGATGATGATAGTGATAGGCCGCCAGTACGAACTCGTCTCGCACAGCAATCCGGGCTACGACTACAAGAACCTATACCTCTTCAGCCTGTACAATGACGGCGACCGTCAGGCGCAGACAAGGGCCGTGGCCACGCTGCGGGGCATCCCGGAAGTGAGCGGGGTCGCAGCCAGCTACAACCTGCCGTGTCAGGGGTCCAACGGCGACAATGTCTATCTGCCCGGAGACGACCGCGAACTCTTCAACATAGCCGACCAGTACGACTGTTCGGAGAGCTTCTACGAACTTATGGACATCCGCTTCGTCGACGGCAGAGCCCCGAGGGATTCGAGCGAGGTGGCGGTGGACGAGAAGTTCGTGGAGCGGATGGCCGACTTCACCGACTGGAGCGACGGGGCAGTGGGCAAGCAGGTACGTGTGACCGGCCACGAGAGGGACGGTATAATGGGAATGTTCACCATCTCCGGAGTCTATAAGAGCTACCTCATAGGCAATCTGGAGAGCGTGGACTCCCGTCCGAGTGCGCTCTTCTACGGGGAGATAGGCTCAAAGAGTTCCTATATGCCGCACATCCTGTTCAAGATGAGTCCGGAGGCGTTGGAGAAAGTGCGGAACGCACTCTCGGAGGCACTGGAAGGCAGGGATGTCGAAATCACCTCCTACTCCGAAATGATGCGCTCCGCCTACGATGACAGCCGTAAGATGCGAAGCACGCTCGCTCTCGGAGCCGCATTCTCGCTGCTCATCGCCATCCTCGGCCTGGTGGGTTTCGTCCGTGACGAGACTCTGCGCCGCAGCAAGGAGATGGCCGTCCGCAAGATCAACGGGGCCACGACCCGGGACATACTCGGGATATTCGCCCGCAACATTATGTCCCTCTCGCTCGTAATGTCGGCACTGGCCTGCGCCGCAGCGTTCTTCGCGGCGGGAAGGTGGCTGGAGAGGTTTGCGCAGAAGGTGACTCTCGCTCCGCAGTATTTCCTCGCGGGAGCGGCGGCGGTGCTGCTGATCGTCCTTGCGGT
>CAVGPE010000005.1:0-3846 GCA_963631065.1 Ruminococcus bicirculans (ex Wegman et al. 2014) | reverse complement strand
CGGTGGACTGCACCGCTTCGAGAACTGGGTCCGCCCCATACTCACGGACAGCGGAGGCTTTCAGGTATTCTCGCTCACCGGGATACGCAAGCTCACTCCGGAGGGCTGCACCTTCAGAAGCCATATCGACGGCTCGAAGCACAGCTTCACCCCGGAGAACAACGTGGACACGCAGCGCGTCATCGGAGCGGACATAATGATGGCCCTCGACGAATGCTGCCCGGGGGACGCGGACCGCGAATATGCCCGCAGGAGCCTCAATCTCACGAAGGGATGGCTCGAAAGGTATGCCCGCCGCTTCCGCGAGACTGAACCCCTGTACGGATACGGCCAGACGTTTTTCCCGATTATCCAGGGATGCACATATCCTGACTTGAGAGTGGAGGCCGCCGAACACGCGCTGGAGTTCGCCGAAGCAGGCATAGCCATAGGCGGGCTGGCGGTAGGGGAGCCTACGGAGACGATGTATGAAATACTCGAAACGCTCAATCCCGTGATTCCACAGGACAAGGCCCGGTATCTGATGGGAGTGGGGACTCCGGCCAATATACTCGAAGGGATAGCCAGAGGAGTGGATATGTTCGACTGCGTGATGCCGACCCGCAACGGGCGCAACGGGATGCTCTTCACCTGGAACGGAATAATGAATATGCGCAACGCCAAATGGGCTTCCGACTTCTCGGAACTCGACCCGGACGGCGCGTCTTTCGTGGATCATACATATACAAAGGCCTATCTCCACCACCTCTTCATCGCCGGGGAGATGTTCGCGGCTATGCTCGCGAGCGAACACAATCTCGCGTTCTACCTCTCTCTCGTGAGGGAGGCCCGCAGACACATCGAAGCGGGAGATTTCAGCTCCTGGAAGGACGCAAGCGTCAAACGTACAAGTTCAAGGCTATGAGTTTCCCGACAATCAAGAAGCTGGACCTCTATATCTCGAAGAAGTTCATCCTGTCCTTCTTTATGTCGCTGCTGCTCATCATCGGCATCGTCATCATCTTCGACATCTCGGAGAAAATTGAGTACTTCGTCAAGAACAAAGCCCCGCTGGAGGCCATCATATTCGACTATTACCTCAATTTCATCCCATATTTCGTAAATATGTTCTCCCCGCTCTTCGTGTTCATCACGGTGATATTCTTCACTTCGAGGATGGCCGCGAACTCGGAGATAATCGCCATACTTTCCGGAGGGGTCAGCTACCGCAGGATGCTGGTGCCTTACCTTGTCTCCGCTGCTCTGATCACCCTGCTCTCGCTGGGGCTCAACTTTTATGTCATACCGAAATCCAACGCGACGCGAGTGGAGTTCGAGAGCAAGTATGTCAAGCGGCACAACAATTTCAGCATAAAGAACATACACTACCAGATAGCACCGGGGCAGTTCGTCTATATCGAGTCTTTCAGCCGCTGGAACAACACGGCCTACAAATTTACCATCGAGAACATCGAGGAGAACCGCCTGACGCGCAAGGTAAGTGCCGACAACGCCGTCTGGGACAGCACTTCCGGCGGCTGGAAGATGCGCAGGGTGTTCATTCGGGACTATTCCTCCGGGCTTGAAGACCGCGTCAGCTTCAGGGAGCGCATCGACACCGTGATAGCCCTCAAGATCAAAGACCTCTTTGTCAACGAGAAGACGGTGGAGACCCTGAGTATCGGGCAGCTCAACGAATTGATAGCCACGCAGAAGATGAGAGGGGACGCTAATGTGATGTATGCGCTTATAGAACAGAACCGCAGGTGGGCGATGCCCTTCTCAGCCATCATACTCACCGTAATAGGCGTGACCCTGTCCTCAAAGAAGAAGAGGGGCGGCATAGGATGGAACATAGGCATAGGGATAGCGCTCGCGTTTTCCTACATACTCTTCCTGCGGTTCAGCGAGATGTTCGTATATACCGACACGCTTCCGCCGGGAATCGCCCTGTGGATTCCCAACATCCTCTTCGCCGTCATCGCGGTGTTCCTGTACAAACTTGCTCCTAAGTAATATGAAAGTCAAAATCATCAACAGAAGCGGCAATCCGCTGCCGGAATACGCGACCGCGCTTGCGGCGGGTATGGACGTAAGGGCGGACAATGCCGAGCCGATAGTACTCCGTCCGCTGGAGCGGACTCTCGTGCCGACGGGCCTCTTTCTCGAAATCCCCGCCGGATACGAAATCCAGGTGCGCCCTCGCAGCGGACTCGCGATAAAGAAGGGGGTCACGGTGCTGAACTCTCCGGGAACGGTGGATGCGGACTACCGGGGCGAACTGCGTGTGATCCTTGTGAACCTCAGCAATGAGGATTTCGTTATCGAAAAAGGGGAGAGGATTGCACAGATCGTACTCGCCGCACACGGGAGAATCGAATGGGAAGAGGTGGAGCGGCTGGAAGAATCCGCCAGAGGCGAGGGCGGCTTCGGCAGCACCGGAATCAAGTGATTATGACCATAGAAGAACTTTACGGAAAATACTGCGACTGCGGATATAGAGTCACTACCGACAGCCGCTGCATCAGCGGAGGGGAGATATTCTTCGCTCTGAAAGGGGAGAATTTCGACGGCAACGACTATGCTCTATCCGCCCTCGACAAGGGGGCGGCGCTGGCGGTCGCGGACAGGGCGTCTCTGCCGGGAAGGGAGGGACTCGTCATAGTCGAAGACAGCTTCAGAACCCTGCAGGAGCTGGCCCTGTGGCACAGGACTCATATCTGCGGCGGAAATCTGCCCCTGCTGGGTCTGACCGGCACCAATGGCAAGACCACCACCAAGAACCTCATCCGGGAGGTGCTTTCGCGGAAATATCGTGTCACGGCCACGGAAGGCAATCTCAACAACGACATCGGCGTGCCGCTCTCATTGCTCAAAATCACCCCGGAGACTCAGATTGCCGTCATAGAGATGGGGGCCAATCACCCCGATGACATCGCCCGTCTGGTGGAAGTATGCCGTCCGGACTGCGGACTCATCACCAATGTCGGGAGGGCGCATCTGCTCGGCTTCGGCTCGTTCGAAGGCGTGAAGAAGGCCAAGGGAGAGCTTTACCGCTGGCTCGGCGGGCATAGAGGTTCGCTCGTCTTCTTGAACGAGGACGACACTGACCTGAGGGAGATGGCCTCGGGGCTGCCCTGCCACATCTTCGGATATGGCGTGGAATATCAGGGCGCGGAGATTCTTCCGTGCAGCCCGGAGTCTCCGTTCCTCAGGATGAAGCTGGACGGAAAGGTCGTCAGCACCAATCTTGTCGGGAGCTACAATGCCGCCAATGTACTCGCCGCCATCGCCGTCGGCGACCGCTTCGGAGTCCCGCGCAAGGACGCAGTCGAGGCCATAGGCTCTTTCGTTCCCGCCAACAGCCGCTCGCAGCTGATGCGTACCGGCCGCAACACTCTCATCGCGGATGCATACAACGCCAATCCGTCCTCTATGGCGGCTGCCCTGGACAACTTTGCCGCTATGCAGGCCGGACATAAGGCGGTGATGCTCGGCGATATGCGCGAACTCGGCGAGGATTCCCTTTCCGAACACAGGAAGCTGGCAGACTATCTTAAAAGAGGACAGTTCGAGGCGGTATATCTGGTGGGGGCCGAATTCCGCAGGACCCTCGACTCCGACGGAAGCCCGGACGGCTGGCTCTGGTTCGCGGATTCCGACGAGCTCGTGCGATATCTTAAACTGCATCCTCTGGAAGGGATGACGGTGCTGGTCAAAGGCTCCAGGAGCATAGGGATGGAAAAGGCCATAGCGGAACTCTGACGCATCAGAGCCGCCACCTGTACTGCAGGCTCAACTGCGAACGGCCCTCCTTCGCAGTCCTGTTCCACGGATAAGCCACGCTCTCCGCACGCAGCCACAGGC
>CAVGPE010000004.1:3268-8295 GCA_963631065.1 Ruminococcus bicirculans (ex Wegman et al. 2014) | reverse complement strand
TACTCAATCTCCGTGCCACTGCAAAAAAAATCAAAACTCGCTGAAAGTATTTTGATTAATAAAAAAAATGATATATTTTTGCACTCCAATTTCGTTGCAAATTTATTGAATACTAAATATTAAGACAATGACTAAAGCAGAAATCGTTAATGAAGTCGCCAAATCGACCGGAATCGAGAAGGTAACTGTACAGACAGTGGTAGAGGCCACAATGGAGAGCATCAAGTCTTCCATCATCAAGGGCAACCCGGTTTACCTCCGCGGCTTCGGCAGCTTCATCATCAAGCATCGTGCGCAGAAGGCCGCCCGCAACATCACCAAGCAGACCACTATGACCATCCCTGCTCACGACATCCCGGCCTTCAAGCCTTCAAAGTCATTCGTATCAGCGGTCAAGACAAAATAAATCAATACAATGCCAAACGGAAAGAAGCATAAAAGACATAAGATGTCCACGCACAAGCGCAAGAAGCGCTTGCGTCTGAACAGACATAAGAAGAAATAGTCGAGAAAAGCCTGACGGGGGATCCGGCGGGCTTTTTCTTAATCTACAGCAATGCAAATGGAAACCACCGCGAAAACAGAAAAAGATCTTGTGGTCGATGTCTCGGCCTCGGAAGTTCGCATAGCGCTGATGGAAAACCATCGCCTCATCGAACTTGACAGGGAGTCAACCCAGGGTCACGGGTTCTCGGTCGGGGATGTGTATCTCGGTAAAGTCAAGAAGATTCTCCCCGCTCTGAACGCCGCTTTCGTGGACATAGGTGACAGCAAGGAAGCGTTTATCCACTATCTTGACCTGGGACTGTATTTCAACGCGTTCGATTCGTTCGTGCGTGAGAGCAACCCCAACAGGGACCTCGGCAAGCTCTATTCGGGCATCAAGATAGGACCTGTGCTTGCCAAGGAGGGCCGCATCGAGGACCACCTCAAGCCGGGACAGATGATAATCGCGCAGATTGTTAAGGAACCTATCTCCACCAAAGGATCCAGGCTGACTGCGGAGATTTCATTGGCAGGACGCAATATTGTACTGCTCCCTTTCGCCGACAAGGTGAGCGTTTCCCAGAAAATCTCCTCACGCGAGGAGAAAAAGAGACTTGAGACTCTCGTCCGCAGCATACTTCCGCGCAACTACGGAGCCATCATCCGCACCGCCGCCGAAGACAAGAACGCCGCGGTGCTTGTGGCCGAACTCCGCTCGCTTATCGAGAAATGGGAGGGTTCGTGGAAGAAAATCGCCGCATCCAAGGGTATCAAACTCCTCTTCACAGAGTATGACAGGACTACCGCGACCATCCGCGATCTGCTCAACGACACGTTCTCCAACGTATATGTGAACGATGCCAAGATCTACGACGAGGTCCGCCGCTATGTCTCCCTGATCTCGCCTGAACAGGCTAAGATAGTCAAGCTCTATGAAGGCAGGGAGCCGATTTTCGACCATTTCGAGGTTACGCGCCAGATCAAGAGCTCGTTCGGCAAGGTTGTGCCGATGAAGCAGGGCGCATATCTCGTGATAGAGACGACGGAAGCTCTCAATGTCATCGACGTGAACAGCGGCACCAGAGCCAAGACCACCGACCAGGAGGAGAACACCTACGAGGTCAACAGGATTGCGGCCGAGGAAATCGTGCGCCAGCTCCGACTCCGGGATATGGGCGGCATCGTCATCATCGACTTTATCGATATGGACAAGGCCGAACACCGTAACGGACTCTTCAACTATATGAAGGAGCTGATGGAACCCGACAGGGCCAAGCACAATGTGCTGCCGCTCACCAAATTCGGCCTTATGCAGCTCACCCGCCAGAGGATACGTCCCGTGACGGAGATAGAGACGGCCGAGAAATGTCCTTTGTGCCACGGCACGGGCAAGATAGCCTCCACCGCCGTCATCGACGAGCAGATAGAGAGGAGGCTTGCCGACTATGTGGAGAAGGGACGGAAGACATTTACGCTCAAGGTCAGCCCCATACTGGGCGCATACCTGAGCCGCGGATTCAACTCTTTTGTCCGCAAATGGAAACGCAAGTACAAGTGCAAGCTTTCTCTGGTCGAGGAGACCGAGCACAGCATCCTGCAATATGAATTCTATGATGAAGAAGGAAAGGCTCTCGAATGAGGGCCTTTCCTTCTTTTTATCTGTCAGCCGGGGCATCCCGGCATATTCTCTATTCGTATTCTCCGGCAGGATGTTTGGTGTCCCTTACGGCCACGTCCCACACCTTGCAGCACAGGTCCTTCCCGTCCGGTCCGGACACATAGAGGGTCACCACATAGCGGGCGTTGTCCTTGGCGTATTCGTGTACCGGATTCTGCTCCGTCGAGGTCGTGCCGTCGCCGAAGTCCCACTTCCAGGAAGTGATGTTGCCGTGGCTGCGGTCGCGGAACGCGACGAGACGGCTGCGGTCGATGACGAAATGCGTCCAGTCAGCCTCCACCGGACGGCGGAACTGCTGTTCGAGCGGCATCAGGGTGAAGAGCCTCTCCATAGACGCGTTGCCGAACATCCTGTGGTGCTTCGAGAGATTCCAGAACCCGCTGTTGCCCTTGCCTCCGTCATAGTCTATCACCGCCCAGCAGAGGCCGATTTTCTTGCCTTCATAGAGCCGGCTCTCGGTGGAGTATTCAGGCCCGTCCGGACTTGCGAAATCGAAAGGAGTGATATAGAACTCGAACTTCAGCGTGCCGCTCTCCCCGTGACGGAAGTCGTAGCTGTAGGCGTAGTTGGCATAAGGCAGTTCCTTGAGCCACTGCTGCACTCCCCAGACCATAGTCCAGGACTTGCCGGGGGTCGGCGGGGTCATTATATGGTAGTTCTGCGCGTGTACGTTCTGAAGCTGGAAGAACGCGTCGAAGCGGCTCAGAACCTCGTCGTTGAGTCTGAACTCGTCGACGTGCGGGCCGCCCGAGAGGTCCGCGTCCACCACTATTTCAAAAGTGTCGTTGCGCAGTCCGAGCTGGTCGAAGTCCCAGTAGTCGTCATATGCCTCATAATAGAAATACAGGCGGTTGAGTCCTTCAACCCAGCCGACTTTGACCTTGATGTCGAGGGTGGACTTGTCGATGCCCTCGTGTTTGCCGCTGTCGTCCCACATCTCCTCCATCGGAACCGTGTAGCTGTCAGGGACGATGTCCCAGTCGGAGAATTCCCCGTCGATGCGCGGAATCTGATTCTTGGGGAACTGGAACACCTTGAATCCGGGTTCTGTCACCTGTGCGTCTACGCTTCTTCCCGGCAGCATATTCTGCCCCTTGTACGGATTGTCCTGCGCTCCGAGCGTGAGAGCGCCGCAGGCGGCAAGCGCCGCCGCGGCAATAAGTCTGCGTGTAGCCATCATTTATAATTGTAAAGTTGCACTTTCACGAAGCCCGGTTCCGGGACGCCGAAGTTGATTCCCTGTCCGGAGAATCCTTCCTCGACCGCATAGAGCAGGTCGTAGCGGAGCTGAATCTGGTCTCCGTTGAGCCAGCGGCCCTCGACCCAGGCGCCGTTCTCGAATTCTCCCTCCGTCACCTTGGCGAGTCCCACGATGTCGCCGCCTTCCTTAGGCAGGAAAGTGATGCGCACATTGGATCCGAGGAAGAGGTAGCTGTCCTCGCTCTCCTGTATCGCGATGGCGTAACCGACGGCGTCAGGGGAGTAGGTGCCTCCCGTGAGCTGCGGGGCGCCTCCGTTGCGGCGGCCGCTGGACACGAGTTCGAAGAGGATGCGGTAGTCTCCGAGCGTGACTTCATCCTTGATCCTGAGAGGGTTGGAACCCTTGACCCACGCGGCGCGGGTTCTGCCCTCCTCCTGGGCCTTGAGGATGACTGGGGCGGCTGCCCCGGCCTTGCGGTAGAACGCGCTGAAGCTTGAGTTGGACGGGTTGAGCGGGTCTCTGTCAAGCCCGAACGGCGAATATCCTATGCCTCCCATCTCCCCGATGGTGAACGCGGCGTTGGCCGCTCCGTTCTGTCCGGCGAGGGATTCCGGGACGAATACCGGATTGCCGGAACGGGCGTACATCCTGAGAATCTCCGGATAGTCGTTGAGGTAGATGTCCGGGGAGAGTATGTCGATTGAAGGTGCGGCCGCTCTCCAGATGTCGTGGTTCTGCGCCTGCGGGCCGCCGGAAGGGTAGTTGCCCGGTCTGGTGTCTTCCGGTTGGACTATCCAGGCGTTCACGAAGGTCGGCAGGTCGTAGGCGGCCTTGCCGGCGGCGGCAATCTTATTGATATAGGAGGCGTAGTTCCACGCCATAAAAATCTCGTCCGTGCGGTCGTTCTTTCCGAATACCTCCTCCCAGGTGCCGGAAGTCCTGTACCCGCCCTTTTTCCAGGCGGCGAGGGTCTCGGGCAGCAGGGATTCCCTGTGTGCGGAGAGATAATCCGTCAGAGCCTGCGGCACCTGTGATGCGAAAGCCTTTTCCGCTGCAGGGCAGTAGTCGCGGGTGTAGCCGTGCAGCCCGACCTCGTTCTCTATCTGAATCATCACCACGGTCTGCTGCTGAGAGTCAATATCCTTGATGTGCTGCATCATGGCTGCGTATGCCCTGCCGTCGGCTTCGGCTGTCGCGGTGCCGAGAGTGCTGAGTATAGGCAGCGTGCGGCCTTCCTTGGTGTGCGCTGACGGGAAGCGGGCAGCATCCTTCTTGACCCAGACAGGGTGGTAGCTGCTGACCCCGTTCTTCCAGCTGCCGAACCAGAGCAGCATAAGCTTCATATCATTGGCTCTCGCGTCGGCGATGAGGTCATCGACCACAGTGAAGTCGAATCTGCCCTCTTCCGGCTCCACCTGCTCCCAGCTGACCACTGCGAGTACGGTGTTGACGCCCGCCTGCTTGAGCTGCGGCCAGCGGGAGGCCATATAGCTGCGGCTTGAGGATGATGAGTTCATAAGTTCGCAGGAGAGGGCGAGATACGGCTTGCCGTTCACGATGAGCTGGGTGACGTCCCCTCTCTTTTCCAGATGCGGTGTAGGAGTTGCGGCCGGCTTCTCCGGGGCCGGGGCACAGGCGGCGAGTGTCAGCGCGGCCGTGCAG
>CAVGPE010000004.1:0-3258 GCA_963631065.1 Ruminococcus bicirculans (ex Wegman et al. 2014) | reverse complement strand
GCCGTGCAGATGGCGGTAATTATTCCTTTGTTCATATTGTGGTTTGAGTTATCGTTCCGTAAAGATACGATTTATTTTCTTATGGGGCTTGACGGTTCGGAAATAATTAGTATCTTTGACGCGTAATTTAGAATAATTCAAAATTAGTACAAGTATGAAAAAGAAGTTCAGATGTCTGGTATGCGGTTTCGTATACGAGGGGGAGAATCCTCCTGCAAGTTGTCCACAGTGCCACGCCCCGGCGAGCAAGTTCGTGGAAGTCAAGGGTGAGGGTCTCGAGTGGGCCTGCGAACACAGGCTCGGAGACGGCAAGGTCGAGGACGAGGAGATTATGCAGGGTCTGCACGACCATTTCAACGGCGAGTGCTGCGAAGTCGGGATGTATCTTGCGATGAGCCGTCAGGCGGAGCGTGAGGGTTATCCGGAGATTGCCGAGGCCTTCAAGCGCTACGCCTTCGAGGAGGCCGAACACGCCGCCAAGTTCGCGGAGCTGCTCGGGGAGATTGTCTGGGACACGAAGACCAACGTGAAGAAGCGCGCCGAGGCGGAGTGCGGCGCCTGCGAGGGCAAGCTCGCCATCGCCACCCGCGCCAAGAAACTCGGATATGACGCCATCCACGACACCGTACACGAGATGGCCAAGGACGAGGCCCGTCACGGCTCCGGCTTCCAGGGACTCTACAGGAGGTTCTTCGAGGGGAAGTAAAAATAAGAAGCTGTTTCAAAACAGCTTCTAACTTGCGCGGTGCGGCGGAAATGGCTATATTTGGTCAAAAATGACAATATGGCCATCTCTACCAAACCGCTCAAGCCTGCTCTGACGGCGCTCCTGCTTCTGGGTTGCGCCGTCTGTTTCGCGCAGGTCCCCTTCTATGCGCCCGCTCCGGGGGACGGCAGGCTCTTCGGATACCATTCCCTGAAGTTCCGCCCTTCGGTCAATTATAACGAGAGCTTCACCACCTTCCAGTACGGCATAGGCAAGACCGCCGTCGGACTGGAACTCTACACCTGTCCCGGCGGAGCGTATTCCGGCTATACCTTCAGGGCCGGCTTCTATGAGAGCAACCGCTTCAATATCGGCATACAGACCAGCCCCACGTTCTCTCTGGCTGACAGCCACAAATTCTCTTACATCACCAGCGGCCTCTATCTCCACGGGGCTTTCGACGGGGAGGGGCGTTTCTACTGGCTCTCCAACACCCTGTGGACGGTTCACACTGACAAAATGGCGGATATCGAACACTGGCTCTATCTGGGGGCCAGATTCCCGCTTCCCGACGGCTCGGTGCTCAATCCGATGGCCGGCACGATACACTCGTGGCGCCTGGACTCCAAAGCCGACCTTGCCATAGGATGTTCGTGGGCTGTAGGGAATTACGAATTTCTCATCTGGTCCAACAACTATCTTAAGGACGATTTCCGGATAGTATTCGGCATAGCCTTTGTATATTAGCGGGCGGCCATATCCCGGCCCCGGCGGAGATGCCGGACGGTCCGGGAAGGCCTTGAGGTGAAACCATAAAAGAAAGACAGAGATATGATTTGGACAATAGTCATAGCGGTTATGCTGCTCTCGTTCATCATCCAGGGGACGTTGCAGAGCAAGTTTAAAAAATATTCGGAAGTCCCGTCGCCGCACGGGCTCACCGGAGCCGACATCGCGAGGCTGATGCTCAAGCAGAACGGCATCACCGACGTGACGGTGCAGTCCGTGCAGGGCAAACTCACGGACCACTACAACCCTCAGGACAGGACGATAAACCTGAGCGAGTCGGTCTACGGAAGCGCTTCCGTAGCCGCCTGCGCAGTGGCCGCGCACGAGACGGGCCATGCCATACAGCACGCTCAAGGCTATGCGCCGCTGCGTCTGCGCAGCGCCCTGGTGCCGGCGGTGACCTTCGCCAACAATACGGTGCAGTGGGTGCTTCTGTTCGGAGTGCTGATGATGAAAAGATTCCCGGCTCTGCTGTGGATAGGCATAGCGCTCTTCGCTATGACCACATTGTTCAGCCTCATCACGCTGCCGGTGGAGATCAACGCGAGCCAGAGGGCCGTACAGTGGCTTGAGGGCGCCGGTGTGGTGGATGCCTCCACCCGGCCTATGGCTGCGGACGCGCTCAAATGGGCGGCCTACACATATGTGATAGCCGCGATAGGCTCGCTTGCCACGCTTTTCTATTATATAGGTCTGGCTCAGAGACGTGACTAAGAAGCTGCAGCTTCTGATAATAATATCGCAAATAATTGATACCTTTGCGGACTGCGCACCGGGACTTTCCGGAGCGCAGCCGTTTTAGTAATGATACAAAATTCAATCGATGCAGAATTTTATCGAGGAACTCAGGTGGAGGGGTATGATTCACGACATTATGCCCGGCACGGAAGAAGAACTGATGAAAGGCCCGTCTTCGGCCTATGTCGGGATTGACCCGACGGGGGATTCCCTGCATATAGGGCATCTGGTGAGCATAATGATACTCAAGCATTTCCAGGCCTGCGGGCATAAGCCTTTCGCCCTGGTCGGAGGTGCTACCGGGATGATCGGGGATCCTTCGATGAAGAGTCAGGAGCGCAACCTGCTGGACGAGGAGACGCTCGCGCACAACGTGAAATGCATCAAGGAGCAGCTATCCCGTTTTCTGGACTTCAATTCGGACGCTCCCAATAAGGCGGAGCTTGTCAATAACTACGACTGGATGAAGGATTACAGCTTCATCAACTTCACCCGCGACATCGGCAAGCTCATCACGGTCAACTATATGATGAGCAAGGACTCGGTGAAGAAGAGGCTCAGCCGTGACTCCTCCGAGGGGATGTCGTTCACCGAATTCACTTATCAGCTCCTGCAGGGCTATGATTTCCTCTATCTCTATCAGAACAGGAACGTCCGTTTCCAGCTCGGAGGCGCGGACCAGTGGGGCAATATCACCACCGGTACCGAGCTTATCCGGCGCAGCTGCGGCGGAGAGGCCTACGGACTGACCTGCCCGCTGATCACCAAGGCCGACGGAGGCAAGTTCGGCAAGACCGAGAAGGGCAACATCTGGCTCGACGCGGAACGCACTTCCCCGTATCAGTTCTACCAGTTCTGGCTCAATGTCAGCGATGAGGATGCGGAACGCTACATAAAGATATTCACCCTGCTCTCCCGGGAGACCATAGAGGAGGCGATAGCCGCGCACAGGGAATGCCCGGAGCGCCGCGAACTCCAGCGGCTCCTCGCCAGGGAAGTGACAGTGATGGTACACGGACAGAAGG
>CAVGPE010000003.1:0-4735 GCA_963631065.1 Ruminococcus bicirculans (ex Wegman et al. 2014) | reverse complement strand
AGGGACGTGCTCTTCTATATGATACTGCACGGGAGCGTGCTGGAGGAGCTGCCCAGAGAGCTGGCCCACAGGCCGTACGCGGAGGCGCTGGCTGAGGCGTGCGAGATTGCCTTGAATCTTTTGGCTGAAGGCTTGCCGATTTGTCGGGTCGCAAAATGCACCGGCCTTTCAGAGGCCGAGGTGCTGGCACTGAAGGCGAACTGATGGCGCGACATAGGAGCGAACAGCTTCTCAGTCAGCCCCTTGCTGTCGCTATTCCTCTTTCAGGGGATTCCAGCTGCCGGAGCCGGCGTTTTCCATCACCTTGTCTATGGTGTAGTCCGCAGCTTCGGCGGTGCTGAGCTGACGAGACCACTTCACGCGTCCGGAAGGATTCGCGCCCGGCCCGGTGCTGAGGTATTCGGCGTAGTATGCCGTCTTCTCGCGGTCGGGCTTGCTCCAGTTGTGCCAGCCTGCGCCAGTGATATGGGAGCCGAGTTCACATTCGAGATAGACCACGCGCGCATAATCCCTCCAAGGGCGGCCAAGATACACCTTGTCCACGCCGGGCTCTGCGGTGAGGCGGCAGCGGTGGAATACATAGCCGTACTTCTCCCCCTCGAAGGTGGAGGCGGCGGTGACGTAGCTGTTGCGCTTGGAGCGGATCTCGCAGTTCTCGAACCAGCATCTGCCCGGGCCGAAGATGAAGTCCGTCGTCCCCTCTATGAGGCAGTCAAGATAGAGGCTGCGGCAAGTCTGTCCGTCGGCCCCGTAGCGTCCGTAGGTATAGACGGTGTCCTGGTTGCCGATGATGTGGCAGCGCTTGAAGAAGAGGCAGTCCCCGTTGGTGAACAGGGCCACAGCCTGCCCGACCTGTCCCGCATCGTTGCGGATGGAAAGGTCTTCGAAGGTGACGAAGCTCGCGTTCACGAATACGGACGCGCTGCCGGAGGTGCCGATTTCGCTGTCGGAATCGGGCCAGAGCCTGCGGGCGGAATTGTCATAGGTGATGACGCTCTTCTCCGCTCCGCATCCGGAAATCTTCAGCCACGACTTGCTCGCCGGGATGATGAGCCTTTCCCTGTAGACTCCCGGCTTCACCAATATCGTCGTGACGCTTGTCTTCTGATAGTCAGGCACGGCGTCTATCGCCTCCTGCACTGTCAGGAAGTCCCCTCGGCCGTCCTTGTCCACCACGAAATCGTAGTGCACCAGGTGCTTTGCGAGTTCAGGGAGCTTGACCCGGATGGAGTCGCAGACTATGTCGCAGTTGCGGCGCGCCCCCCTCGGAGTGGAGTGGGTGTCGTCCTGCCGTCCGTCCGGTATGGCGGCGCAGACGCCCGGTTCGACCCACATGAAATACGGCCTCGAAGCCTCGTCGCCGGCAGCCTTGATCCAGGCTATGGTCGCAGCCTCCATATCTATCAGAACCGTGCCGGTCTCGGCGGCCACGGCCTTCATCGCCGCGGGATATTCCCCGTGGGTGGTCTCGTCAAGGACACCGTCCACAAAACGGCGGCGGGCCACAGGAGTGAGCAGCACAGGGGTCGCGCCCAGCTCCCGCGCAGTGCGGATGAAGAGGCGGAGATTGTCCTGATAGGCTCCCCACGCGGGGGCATATACCGCCGGCTTGCCGGACTTCTCGTCGTTGTGTCCGAACTCGATGAACACGTAGTCCCCCGGACGGATGTTGGACTTGACCTTGTCCCAAAGACCTTCGTCTATGAAACTCTTGGTGCTGCGCCCGTTCTTGGCGTAATTGATGACCCGCACCGACGGGTCGACGAAATTCTCGAACACCATTCCCCACCCCCTCTCCGGGTTGCCCTTGCTGATGTTCTTGTCGGCCATGGTGGAGTCGCCCATAAGATGTACGGTGAACCCGTTCCCGGCGCTTCCGGTGACGGCCAGCGCGAGAAGCGAAACCGTCAGAAATATCTGTCTTGCAGTCATAATCATCTGTTCTTGTCTATGAAGCTGATGAGGGTCATCATCCTCGTGATGTATTCCTTGGTGGAGATGCACAGTTCTCCGGTCTCGCAGCGGTACGGCGAGGTGTCGTATTCGTCCCCGACATTTGTGCGGATGTATTTGGTCTCGTCGCTCGGGACGGTGGAAGCCCCGGCCTTGTACGGGTTGGAGGTGCTGGTGAGCGGAGTCAGCCAGCAACCGTCCGCGCTGAGGGAGGAGATGATGTTCCTGACGCTCTGCTCGGAGACGTCCTGCGGGATTCTGGTGTAGAAGCGCTCCAGAGGCACGAGCTTGTCGGAGGCGAGAGGAGAATCGGCCGTGAGTTCCTCGACCGGGACCGCCTTCAGCTCCTCAAGCTCCCTGCGGAGGGCCTTGGTGTCCACCCATGAGGCGGAGCTGTAGTGTCCGATGGTGCCGGAGATGTCCTGATTGATATAATAGTGTCCGTTGTAGGTGTTGGAGCCGACGCGGTGCACATAGAGCGGACGGCCGTCATCGGGGTCTATGAATCGCGGGGCGAGGAAAGCGTCGGGGTTGCTTGTCTTCCGCTCCCACTTGGCAACCTCGGAATCCGGAAGCCTCTGCGACTCAAGGAATTCGATGGCCGCCGGAAGCCCCGCGAGGAAGCGGGTGTCGCCGGTCAGACGGTAGTAGCCCATCAGCTGGCGTATCATAGACACCGTGGTGCCGGAATTCACTCCGCGAGGCTCGTATGAGCGGGCGTGCGCCGGCTTGAGGTCATCGACGGTATACTGGTCCGACCATCCGGCGTAAGGCGCTCCCTGCTGGAGCAGGATGGTCATATGCATAGCTCTGAGTATGGGTTCTTTAAGCCCAGGGATGCCGAGGGACTGGTAGCACTGGAGCAGGAAGTCGCAGGCCTCCGGAATCACGTCGTCGTTGAGGGTGATGAAGGAGCTGTAGTCCGCCTTGCCCCCGAAGGGATGGTCATACATCAGCGGATATCTCTGCGGCCAGCCTCCGACAGGATACTGGCTCTCCAGCACGAAATCGATGGCCTTGTCGAGGGCCGGGCGGAAGATTGGGTCATACTTCTCCACATAGATGCGCAGAAGGAACTTGGCGCAGTCGGTGGTGGCGGAGTCGTCGAAGGTGGCGTTGCCGTAGTAGTGCCGGAACTCCTCCAGTCTCCAGCCGCTCTTCCCGACGGTCGCGTACCAGTCCTTGAGGGAGGCCTCGCCGGCGAAATCGAACATATAGTTCCATCCGCCGCACTCCAGCTGACCCCATATCAGCGCGGAAGCGACCTTCTTGGCGGCTTCGTAATAATATTCGTCGCCCGTGGCGTGATAGGCGTCCAGCAGCAGATGCCCCACTTGAGGCGTGCCGGGGGCCTGGGTCCAGGCCATAGTACGCTTCGCCTCCATCTCGCCCCACTGGCGGGAAAAGTCCGGGAGGTAGTTCCATACGAAGCCTCCGTTGTAGCTGACCTTGTCCATCATATACTGCGTGGCTGTCTTCATTGTCTCCAGAGCCTTGTCTTCCAGACTCTTGGGCTTTGCGCCGAGGGACAGCGGCAGAATGGCTGCCGCGAGGATGAGAAATTTGAATTCAGTGTTCATTCGTTTTGCGGTTATTGTCTTTCAAAGATACGGATTTTCTCACTATCTTTGAGGAAATATATCACTGGGAATATGAAAAAATTCGTGAAATTTCTAACATTTGCGGCACTCGCTGCCGTACTCGGAGCCTGCTGCAACGGGCAGGGCAACAAAAAAGATAGCGAAACCATTATGAATCAGAGCGAAAATTTCATCTTCGCCGCTGACATCCCGTGGCAGGATGCGGGCGGCGGTGCCGAGCGTCAGGTACTCGGCTACAATGACAACCTTATGATGGTCAAGGTCAAGTTCGAGAAGGGCGACGTGGGCGCGATGCACAGCCATCCTCACTCCCAGGTGACCTATGTGGCTTCGGGCAAGTTCGAGTTCACCATCGGCGGCGTGACCAAGATTGTGGAGGCCGGAGACGCGCTCTACAAGCAGCCGAACATCGAGCACGGCTGCGTATGTCTGGAGGACGGCATACTCATCGACTGCTTCAACCCGATGAGGGACAACTTCATAGCGAAGGAGAAATAATCCCCCCTACTCCTTCTTCAGAGTGATGCTCGGGTTCTCGGTGGCGGCGCGGCAGGCACGGGCGGTCACGACCAGGGCGGTGACGAGCAGCACGACAATCAGCGCGAGCGCGAACACCCAGGCGTAAATCGGAACCCTGTAGGCGAATCCGGACAGGTAGCGGTTCACGATCCACCACGTCAGCGGTGTCGCCAGCACGAAGCAGACCAGCACAATCCGCGCGAACTCGAGGTTGAACATCTTCAGAATCTCCCCCACGGTGGCTCCGTTCACCCGCCTTACGCCGATCTCCTTGCGGCGGTGCTCGGTCTCGAACATCACAAGTCCGAATACTCCCATCAGCGAGATGACGATTGCGAGCAGGGTGAAGAGGGTGATGAGACGGGAGAAGTTGGCCTCGGTCTCGTACTGGCTCTGAAGTTTCCTGTCAAAGAGCTGAACGTCAACGGCATCCGGACTGACGGTAGGGTCAATCTCCGAAACCAGCGCGGCGATTTTCTTCATGATGGCCGGGATGTCGGCGTTCTTCCCGGTGCGCACAAGGAGCGTAGAGAGAGGCCGCCAAGGGTGCTTTCCGAATATGTACAGGGCAAGCGGGGACACCTCGTTCTTCAGCGAGGTGAAATTAAAGTCGCGGCAGAAACCGACCACCTCCGCATCTCCATCATCCATGTGGCCCGGCA
>CAVGPE010000002.1:0-10935 GCA_963631065.1 Ruminococcus bicirculans (ex Wegman et al. 2014) | reverse complement strand
AAATAAGCACTTGCGGCCATAGCGCTTTGCAGCAGGGTTTTTCATCTCGCCGGATGCTCCTCAGCCCCCTCGATGCGGGTCACGAAAGCGTCGGGATATTTCTTCCTGACAGACGGGAGTTTCTCCGCCGTCTCCCGTCTGTCGCGGCTGACGCAGATGTAGTATTTGTACAGATTCCCCTTCTTTATGCATACCGGGTCGTATCCCATAAAGTCGTATTCTTTCGTCCCGGCTTCCCTGCCTATGGCGAAAATCTGGATGCCGAAGAGTTCCTCCCCCTTTTCCGCAGCCTCGGTCGGAGCAGGGGCGTCTTCCGCAGGGACAGCCCTGTCTGCCTCCTGCGCCGCGGCGGGAACGCTCATACTTCCGTCATAGACGGTCTTGTAGGCTTTGAATGCTTCGAAGAGCCGTTCCGCCATCTCGTCCCTGCGGGATTTCTGCTTCAATACCGCAAGGTCCTCTCTGTTGGAGATGAACCCCAGCTCGACCAGCACCGCCGGCATAGAGGTTTTCCACAGAACGTAGAACGGATCCTGCGACACTCCCCTGTCTGTCCGGAACGGCCCTCCCTTGAGATGCTCCTCCACCGTCAGGGCGAACCTCAGGCTCTGTTCGAGGTAGGAATTCTGCATCAGTACCATAAATATGTAGGATTCCGGATCCGAAGGGTCGAAACCCTGATACTTGGTGCTGTAGTCGTCTTCGAGCAGGATTACGGAGTTTTCCCTCCGGCATACTTCCATATTGCCCGCGAAGAGGTCCCGGTTCTTGTTGGACGACTGCCCAAGGACGTGGACGGAGTACCCGTTGGGGGAGCTTTTGGTCGTGGCGTTGATGTGTATGGAGATGAACAGGTCCGCTCCCGCCGCGTTGGCTTTATTCGCCCTGTCGTCCAGTCCCACGGTCTCATCGGCGCTGCGGGTCAGAATCACGTTGACATCCGGGCAGCCTTTGCGGATTTTCCCGGCAAGGAGTTTCGCGATGTCGAGTGTGAGGGTCTTCTCGTAGGTCTTGCCGTCGGCGCTCACGCATCCTGCATCCTTCCCGCCGTGTCCGGCATCTATGACCACGGTGGACAGCCTCAGACCGTCAGCCGCCATCTCCGCGCAGCACAGAAGCGCGGTCAGAACGATGCAGATTGTGCGTTTCAAATAATTGTACTAATTTTGCAGATTATTGCAAAGATACGAATATTCTCTCACTTGAGAAAGACAGGATATATATTTTCGCTCGCTCTGATGCTGCTGCTCAGCTTCAGCGTGTCGCAGGCCCAGAACAGGCGTTCCCGCCCCGGCACGGCCTATGGCGTGAGGATAGAGAAGAAGGTCTCCCCTCCCGATTCGGCGACCGTTGCGCGCAGGGATTCGCTGCACCGGGCAGACTCTCTGCACAGGGTCGATTCAGTCGCGATGCTCGGCAAGAGTTCGCTCGAAAAGCCGGCATTCTCCGCGGCCAGGGACTCCATCGTGGAGGTGTTCAGCGACGGGCAGCGCAGGATATTCTACTATGGCGACGTGACCGTGAAATATCAGGATATGGAACTCACCGCCGACTATATGGAGTATGATATGAAGACCGGGGTCGTCTTCGCGAAGGGCCGTTACGACAGCGAGGCGGACGAGTGGGTCGGCCGGCCGGTGATGAAGCAGGGAGAGAAGACCTACAATATGGAAGAGGTGCGCTACAACTTCAATTCCCGGAAGGCCCGCATCACCAATATGGTCACCACCGAAGATGACGCGACCCTGCACGGCACCAACATCAAGATGATGGACGACGAGTCCATCAACCTCACGCACGGCAAATATACGGTCTGCGATGCGGACCATCCGCACTACTACCTCAATCTCACAAGCGCCAAGGTTATCAGGAAGCCGAGTCAGAAGACCATATTCGGCCCGGCTTATATGGTGGTGGAGGATGTGAAGATTCCCTTCATCGGACTGCCTTTCGGATTTATCCCGAAGCGTCCGCAGCGCGCCACCGGCCTGCTGATGCCCACCTTCGGCGAAGAGGAGGCCAGAGGCTTCTATATGAGGGATTTAGGAATGTATTTCGTATTCGGGGACCATCTCGACCTGTCCGTCACCGGGGACTACTACACCCTCGGGTCCTGGGCGGTCAACATCAATTCCCGCTACAAGGTGAACTACAAGTACAACGGCTCGTTCTCGATGAACTACTCCAACGACCAGACCGGAGAGAAGGGGACGTCGGAGTTCTTCCAGACGCGCAATTTCGGAGTGAAGTGGTCACATTCGCAGGACTCCAAGGCGCATCCCGGATCCACCTTCAGCGCGTCGGTCAACTTCCAGAGCCCGTCCAACAACCGCTACAATTCCACCAATATCACCCAGGCCCTCCAGAGCCAGGCCTCGTCCTCCATATCGTATTCGAAGAACTGGGACGGCAAGTTCAACCTCAGCGTCAACGCCCTGCATTCGCAGAACTCCAGAGACTCCTCATATACTTTCACCCTGCCTAACATCACATTCTCGATGACCACGATCTATCCCTTCAAGCGCAAGGTTCGGGCCGGCAAGGAAAAAGTGTACGAGAAGATATCATTCGGCTACAACACTTCCCTTCAGAACAAGATTTCCTTCAAGTCGTACGAGTTCGGCAAGGAGGGGATGATGGACAAGTTCCAGAACGGTATGGCCCACAATTTTACGATAGGCCTGCCTAACTTCCAACTGTTCAAGTATATAAGTGTTGCGCCTAGCGTGCAGTATTCGCAGAACTGGTTCTTCAGGAAGAACGAATATGTCTACAATGAGGAGACGGACAAGGTGGAACAGCGGCAGGGCCGGGCGTTCGGGGCTTTCGGCATCACGCAGAACTACTCTTTCGGGACCTCGATGAGCACGCGCATCTACGGTACGTTCAACTTCGGCAAGCATAAGACCCTGCAGGCCATAAGGCACGTGATATCCCCGTCAGTAGGCCTGTCCCTGAGTCCGGAGAAGGGCACTTACGCCAACGGCTACCGCACGCTGCACTACACCGACGCTTCCGGCGCGGAGAGGGAGTATCAGTACAACATATATTCGGGGCAGCTCAACTCGCCCCCAGGGCGCGGGCGTTCGGCCACAGCCACGCTCAGCATAGGCAACAACCTCGAAGCCAAGGTGCGCGACTATGCCGACACCACCGGCAGCGGCACAAAGAAGGTCAAGCTCATAGACCAGCTGACAATAAATACGGGATACAACCTCCTCGCCGACTCTCTGGGTATGCGGCCCGTCTCGATGACTATGTCCACCACCCTGTTCAACAAGGTTTCCCTCAGCGCCAGCGCGGCCTTCAATCCCTACGCCATCGGTGAGAAAGGCTCCGAAATCAACGCGTTCGCGATAACGCGAGGACAGGGACTCGCACGACTCACGAACGTCAGCGCGTCAGCTTCGTATTCCATCTCCGGCAAGGGGACGGTCAACGGCAACGACGGCTCCAAGGGGGCTGACGGAAAAGGCGGTTCGGGCGGAGCCAACGCCTATCAGCGGAACTACTACCATCCGGTGACCGGAGAATATATCCCGGGCGGCTGGCTGTACTATACCAATCCAAATTCGCCGTGGAGCCTCAATTTCAGCGCGAATTTCAGTCTGTCCCGCAGCTACTCCTATGATACGACCCTGCAGCAGCTGACGACCAAGGACCGTCCGTCCGCCGCGCTCCAGCTGTCCGGCTCCCTCAAGCTGACGCCGAGGATGTCCTTCAACGCGTCATCGGGCTATGATTTCGTCGCGAAGCAGGTGACGTCGACCCAGATCAGCGCGACTTACGACCTGCACTGCTTCAACATCTCCGTCTCGCTGATTCCGATCGGCACCTGGAAGTCATACAGCTTCAGAATCGCCGCCAACGCCGCCGCGCTCGCAGACATCCTCCGCTTCAAGAAAAGCGACAGCTATTGGGATAACTGATGTTTTTTTACTATCTTTGCGGGGTCAAATGAGATTTCCGCCGAATCTGAAGGCGGAGAATAGTCAAAACTTATATCATCTATGCCACACAGACTTTCGGAGCTGAGCGCGATGACACGGGAACAGTTGGAGTCAATAGCGACAGAACACAATGTCAAATCAATAAAAAAACTCGACAATGAGAACCTCGCGTATGCGATTCTCGATGCGGAGGCCAAGGAGGAGTCGGTGAAGCCGTCTCCGGAGAAGCCAAAAGTCCGCAGGGGACGTCCGCCGAAGCAGACGGCCTCCTCTGAGGAAGGCGGGACGCAGGAGGGCAAAGAGGCTTCATCAGGAGACAAAGGCCGCAAGGGGGCCGCACCGCGGAAGCGCGGCGGCAGGAGTGAGGCCGGGAAAGCTGAAGCCGGGAGCCAGACCGCTTCCCCGGCGGCTGAAAATAAGGAACAGGGCCAGTCTGACCAGCCCAAAAGGCGCGGACGCAAGCCGAAGAACGCGCAGCCTGAGCAGCAGGCGGCAGTTCAGGGCCATATAGAGGTGCAGCAGGCGCTTCCGTTCGAGACCGCCGCACCGGATGCCGAAGCTCAGGAAAAGCCGCAGGAAAGACAGCAGGCCCCTCAGGACAATACCCGCAATAACCCTCAAGTCAATCCTCAGGGACAGCCGAAGCACATAGCCGAGAGCAGGTCCATCGAGAAGGTGCTTGAGAAGGTGCAGGCGAAAGTACAGGAAAAGGCCAACGGCAGGGCCGTGCCGCAGAAAGCTCAGGCTCAGCAGCAGGGGGAGCAGAATCCCGCCCAGAACAGGCAGAACCAGCAGCCGCGTCCGAAGCCGATATACTACGAAGGCACGGTCGAAGCCACGGGAGTGCTTGAGATAATGCCGGACGGATACGGTTTCCTGCGTTCCTCCGACTACAACTACCTCAATTCCCCTGACGACATATACGTGTCCCAGCAGCAGGTCAAGATGAACGCCCTGAAGAGCGGTGACACCGTCAACGGAGAAATCCGTCCTCCGCGCGAGGGCGACAAGTACTTCCCTCTCGCGAGCGTGAAGTCCGTCAACGGGCGCAGCACGGAGTTTATACGCGACCGCGTGCCGTTCGATTTCCTGACCCCTCTCTTCCCGGACGAGAAGTTCAATCTGCTCGGCAACGGACACGAGAAGGACAAGAGCTGCCGCATAGTGGATATGTTCTCCCCTATCGGCAAGGGCCAGCGTATGCTCATAGTCTCCCCTCCGAAGGCCGGCAAGACGCTGCTGCTCAAGAGCATCGCAAACGCCATCGCGGACAACCACCCTGAGGTCTACGAGATAGTGCTTCTGGTGGACGAGCGTCCGGAGGAGGTTACGGATATGCAGCGCTCCGTCAAGGCAGAGGTGGTCGCCTCCACCTTCGACGAACCTGCCGAGAAGCATGTAAAGGTGGCCAATATGGTCATCGAGAAGGCCCGCAGACTTGTGGAGTGCGGACACGACGTGGTGATTCTGCTCGACTCCATCACCCGTCTCGCAAGAGCCTACAATACCGTCCAGCCGGCATCGGGCAAGGTGCTGACCGGAGGTGTGGACGCCAACGCTCTGCAGAAGCCGAAGAGATTTTTCGGAGCGGCCCGCAACATCGAGGGCGGAGGTTCGCTCACCATCCTGGCCACGGCTCTCACCGAGACGGGGTCCAAGATGGACGACGTGATATTCGAGGAGTTCAAGGGTACGGGCAACAGCGAAATCCAGCTCGACCGCACGCTGGCCAACCGCCGCATCTTCCCTGCCGTCAACGTATTGCTCTCCGGCACCAGGCGCGACGACCTGCTCTATCCTAAGGACCAGAGCCAGAGGATATGGATTCTGCGCAAGCTTCTTGCGGATATGAACCCTACCGAGGCGATGAACTTTATGCTTCAGCTGATGGACGAGTACCGCACCAATCAGGACCTGCTCGACAATATGTCCAAGGTCTCCCCTCGCGAAGCCAAGTACTACGATAATTTCTAGAGATGACCTCAGCCGAGAACCTGTTTTTCGCTCTGCTGCGCAGCGGACTCTGGGGCGGTGTTCCGGAGCTTGACGGCATCGGGGCTGATGCGGAGGACTGGAAGAAGGCATATCGTCTGAGTATGGAGCAGGCGGTGGTCGGTCTCGTCACCGACGGGGCCGCCGCCTGCCCTGCGGGCTTCGTGCCGGGGGCGGTCTCTCTCAAGCTGATGTCCTCGCTCGTGGCGACGGAGAAGCAGAATGCCGTCATCGATGCTGCAGTCTCCCGCTTCGTCTCCATACTTGAGGACGGCGGCGTGCAGCCGGTTCTCGTCAAGGGACAGGCCGTCGCGCAGTGCTATATCCATCCGGAGGGCAGGATGAGCGGCGACATAGACCTTGTCATCTCTCCCGCTCAGTATGAGGCGGCAAAGGCGCTCATAACCCCCATAGCCGACAGCGTCGGGCCGGAAGGCGCGGACAAGATGCATTTCTCCGCTATGTTCGGAAGCGTGGAGCTGGAACTGCACGGGACGGTCCACACGAGTCTCGGCCGGAGGGTCAACGATGTGCTGGACGGTGCCCAGGCGGAGCTTTTCAAGGAGGGCGGCTGCCGCTTTCTGGACTTTCCCGGCACGCGGGTGAGGATTCCTTCCGTGGATTTCGACGCTCTCTTCATATTCACCCATCTGCTCCAGCACTTCTTCTGCGGCGGGCTGGGACTCAGGCAACTCTGCGACTGGGCGAGGGTTCTGCATACCCATAGCGGCGATATCGACATCCCTCTCCTCGAAGAGAGGATTACGCGTATGGGAGTTATGGACGAATGGAAGGCGTTTGTGATGTTTCTCGTCCGCTATCTCGGCCTGCCGCAGGAGGAAGCCCCGCTGTATGACGGGCGCTTCGAAGGCAAGGCGGAGAAAATCTGGCGCTATATTGAACGTGTCGGCAATTTCGGCAAGAACAGGCATCTGCGCGACAGGAGCAGAGACCCGTACATAATAAGGAAAATAGGGTCGATGCTCATCAATTCCAGGGACTTCATCCACCACATATCGATTTTCCCCCTCGATTCGCTCAGGCTCTTCTGGCAATATCTGGTGACAGGCACGCAGGCCGTGGTCCGCGGAGAATAAGATTATATGGAAAAATATTATGACATAGCCGGGCATACGGTAGCACTCCGGGCGGCGGACACTTCCCCGCTGTGGACGGAGTGTCCCAATTATGCCCCCTTCCTGACCGGCACGCCGGATGAGCCTGTATGCTCGCTCGAACTCCGGGATTCCCTTGAAAGCCCGGAATCGTCGGAATTCGTCTACGAAGTCAGGGAGAAGGATTTCCCGAGGCTCAGTTTCAGCCGCTTCAAGGGCGGATGGGTCGTGGATATGGCTCCGGAGAGCGAACTCCCGACGGCCGCGCGCCTGCTGGCTTCGGAGGACTTCTCTTCCGCCGCGATTATGCTCCTTTCGGAGGACGGGCGGTTGCTGCGCTTCGCCGTGGACAACGCCCTGATGCTGATGTTCGCGATATCGACCGCCACTCTCGGCACGCTGGAGGTACATTCTTCGGTGACGATGTGCGGCGGGAAGGGCTACGCTTTCCTTGGCAAGAGCGGTACGGGGAAAAGCACGCACAGCCGTCTCTGGAGGGAGAATATTCCCGGCAGCGAACTGCTCAACGACGACAACCCGATAATCCGCGTCAGGGACGGAGAAGCCCGCATCTACGGCTCTCCCTGGAGCGGGAAAACGCCCTGCTACAAGGCCGGGAGCGTGCCTCTCGCCGCAGTGGTGAGGATAAGCCAGAGTCCTGAAAACAAAATCCGCCGCCTCGCCGCAGTGGAGGCTTATGCCTCGATGTATTCGTCCTGCTCCGCGTTCCGGGAGATAGAGCATACCGCCGACGGGATACACGCCACCCTTTCGGAGCTGGTTTCCGCAGTGCCTATGTTTGTTCTGGACTGCCGTCCCGACAGGGAGGCGGCAGAACTGTGTCACGATACCGTGTCGCGCCTATGAATTCCGTGCAGCTGCCCAACGAGATTCTGCTCTCGAGCGCGGCCTCCTTTCTCGACGAGGGGCGCGAGGTGGTCATACGGGCCAAGGGCAGCAGTATGCTCCCCTTCATCCGCGGCGACAGGGACAGCGTAGTGCTGAAAAAATGCGACAATCCCGATGTGGGGGACATAGTGCTGGTGCGCTTCCCTGACAGGTATATTATGCACCGCATCATCTCCCGGGACGGAGACCGCTTCCGTATGATGGGGGACGGCAATATACGCGGGACGGAGAGTTTCCGCCGTGAGGACATTCTGGGCAGGGTGATATGGATAATAAAGGGAAACGGCAGACGGGTACGGCCCGGAAATGGTAGGCTCTGGAGGATGCTGCTCCCGCTAAGGCGTTATATATTGGGAATTTACAGAAGAATCATCAAGATATGAAAATCAAAGACGGATTTGTGCTCCGCTCCATCGGAGACAACCATATGGTGGTAGGCGAAGGCCTGTCACGGATCGATTTCAACAAGATTATCTCCCTTAACTCCACTGCGGCCTATCTCTGGCAGGCCGTGCAGGGCAAGGAGTTCAGCGTGGATACTCTGAAGTCCCTGCTGCTCGAGGAATACGATGTGGATGAAGCCACGGCGGGGGCGGATGCCGCCGCGCTGGCGGGCAAATGGATTGAGGCCGGACTGGTGGAGGAATAAGTGAAGAGCCTGCGAAGCTGCCTGAAGGGGCTTGCCCGTATGTCTGGGCCCGCGAGGAGATGGATGCTTTTCTGCATCCTTCTGGGGCTTGTGCGCATAGCCGCCTCGCTTTCCTTCGTATGGGTATGCAAGGAACTTGTGGACATAGCGACGGGAATCTCCCCGGCCCTGCTGTCGGGAAGGATAGCCATGATGGCCGGCATTATGGCCGTGCAGCTGTTCTGCAATGTCGCGTCCTCCTACTGTGAGAAATATGGTCTGGTCTGCGTGCAGAACTCCCTGCGGGAGGAACTGTTCGCGGGGTTGCTGTCCAGTGAATGGACCGGAAGGGAGAGATTCAGCAGCGGAGATGCCGTCAACCGTCTGGAAGAGGACATAAGGGTGGTGTCGGAGCTGCTCTGCAGCCATATCCCCGGCGCCGCAGTGACGCTCTGCCAGCTCGTCGCGGCATCAGCCTATCTGCTTCTTATGGCCCCGGGGCTGCTGTGGGTGCTGCTGATACTGATGTTCGCGGCCGTGGTGGGGTCGAGGCTTTTCTTTCTGAAATTGAGGCGTCTCACCGCCGACATAAGGACTCTTGACAGCGACATCCAGCAGCTGATCCAGGAGAATCTGCAGAACCGCTTGCTGGCCTTGACCCTTACCGGTACGGCGCGCGTCCTCGCCTCTTTGGGAAGCCTGCAGTCCGGGCGCAAGGACAAGACGGTACAGCGCCTCAACTATAACGCCGTCGCGCGGGGATTTATGTCCTTCGGGTTTATGGGAGGTTATGCGGCGGCCTTCCTGTGGGGAATACTCGGCATCAGGAGCGGAGCTGTGAGCTTCGGTATGATGACGGCGTTTCTGCAGCTCGTGGGGCAGGTGCAGAGGCCGGTGGCGGATTTGGCAAGGGAGCTGCCGGCATTTATCCACGCCCTCACCTCCATCGAGCGGCTGATGGAACTGGAGTCCCTGCCGCCGGAGGAGGACGGGCCGGAGTGGATTTCTGACGGTGCTGCGGGTGTCCGGCTCGACGGGGTGAGTTTCAGCTATTCGACGGAATCCTGTCCGGTATTCAGCGGATTCTCCTATGATTTCCGTCCCGGCACGCTTACCGTGGTGGCAGGCCCTACGGGCGTGGGCAAGAGCAGTCTGATACTTCTGTGTCTGGGACTTCTGAAGCCGCAGAGCGGGACTGTGACGGTCTATGACAGCTCATCCTCCCGCAAAGCCGGCAAATCCGCAAGGGGCAACTTCCGCTATGTCCCTCAGGGCAACAGCCTGATGAGCGGCACGATAAGGGACAATCTCCTGCTTGCCGACGCTTCGGCGGACGAAGAGCGTATGCGGGCAGCCCTGCATACTGCCGCGGCGGATTTCGTGTTCGGGCTTCCGGACGGGTTGGATACCGTCTGCGGAGAGGCGGGAAGCGGACTCAGCGAGGGGCAGTGCCAGCGCATCGCGATTGCCAGGGCGCTGCTGCACGGGGGCGGCATTCTCCTGCTGGACGAGTCCACTTCGTCCCTTGACCCTCAGACTGAGGCACAGCTCCTTTCGCGGCTGCGCTCGAGCATAGAGAAAAGCGGGGCAAGACTCACCGTCATCTTCATTTCGCACCGCGAGGCGGTGATGGAGAGCGCGGACGAGCTGCTGCGCCTGAGCCTGTAGCGGTCTGCCGCCGTCCGGGGACGAAAAACGCCCCGTCCATATGTTTTATTTCGTTCCGAAAATCCTGTCTCCGGCATCTCCGAGACCGGGAACTATATATGCGTCCCCGTTGAGATGGTCATCGACCGCGGCGACATATATGTCCACGTCAGGATGCTCTTTCTGCACTTTGGCTATGCCTTCCGGAGCCGCCACGAGGCACATCAGCCGGATATTGGTGCAGCCCCTCTCCTTGAGCATAGCGAGGGCGTCGCAGGAGCTGCCTCCGGTCGCGAGCATAGGGTCGGTGACGACCACAAGCCTCTGGTTGATGTCCTCCGGGAGCTTGCAGTAATAGACCACCGGAAGATGGGTCTGTTCGTTGCGGTAGAGTCCGATGTGTCCCACCTTGGCGACGGGGACGAGGGTCAGAAGCCCGTCCACCATACCCATCCCGGCGCGGAGTATAGGCACGATGGCAAGTTTGCGTCCGCTGACCTTGTGTGCGGTCATACGGCATATCGGAGTCTCGATTTCGACCTCGGAGAGAGGAAGGTCACGGGTGACTTCATAACCCATAAGAAGTGAAATTTCCTTAAGCAGTTCGCGGAAATCCTTGGATCCGGTCTCCTTGTCCCGCATAATGGTCAGCTTGTGCTGGATCATCGGGTGGTCGATAACGTGTAATTGGCTC
>CAVGPE010000001.1:0-3441 GCA_963631065.1 Ruminococcus bicirculans (ex Wegman et al. 2014) | reverse complement strand
AGAAGCGGATTTTCCATTTCACACGAGTCGCATTGATTGATTTCCCTGAGAATATTATATGCTCCGGCGTAGTTTTTCAGCGTCCACAGCACGAAGCGTATGTCCACGTTGACGCATCTGTTGAAGTCCTCCGTCCAGCTGACATCCCCGGCAAGGGATTCCTTGTTGCCGTCGAATGCGAGTCCGGCCAGCTCCCCTCTCGCATTGAGCACCGGCGAGCCGGAATTGCCTCCCGTGATGTCGTTGTCGCTGAGGAAGTCCACCGGAATCCCCGCACCTTCCGCAGAAGCGGCTTCGAGCAGGGACTTCCACTCCGGGAGGAGACTGAAGTCGTAGTCGGCGCTGTCCTCCTTGGCGAGAATCTCGCCGGAGAAAGTCTGATACGGAAGTTCGGCCCCGTCGCGGCTGAAGCTGCGCACCTTGCCGTAGGTCAGGCGCATAGTGGAGTTGGCGTCGGGGTACTGCAATATGCCGCGGGCCTCGCGCCAGCGGTAGAGATATGCCGCATATTCCTTCTCAAGAGCCGCGGCGCTCTTCTCCCCGGCGGCCTTGTCGGCTTCGCTTCTGAAGGAGGAGACGTTGACGTCGGTGAAGAACTTGTAGATGCGGTCGTCCCGGGTCATCTGCCCGTCCGTCCACAGCCAGTCGGCGAGAGCGTCCCAGTCCTTGCCGAACTTCGATGCGGCCTCCGTCTGGAACGGCCCCCACATCCTGCGGTCCACATTTTCGTAATATGCCCGCACGCAATAGCGGAAGAGGTCCTTTTCGAGACGCATATCCAGCGCGGCGTAGTCGGCGGACGGGTCATATCTGTCGCCCCGGTTCTTCATACGCGTGGCGATGAGTGCAAGCGAAGTCCCCCGGACAAGGGTCTCACGATACCACAGCACGTTCCTCTCGGCCTTGGAGATGGCCTTGTATTTTCTGTCCAGCTCCTTCACGAGGGCCTTCCCCTCCCTGTCGAATCCGCGCTCCAGAGCCTTCTTCTCCTTCACCACGGCAAATCTCCTGCAGCACTGCTCAAGACCTTCGTTGTTCTCCTGCACATTGCTCAGCGAGAAGTAACTGTCGGAATATTTGAGCCTTATCTGCGGATCGGTGTCCATCCACCTTTTGATTATCTCCATCTGGTCGGCCCTGACCTTGTTCGTAATGGGCAGGGAGACGGAAAGGAGGTGGTTCACCTTGGCGGAAGAGGAGTAGCGGGAGGTCGAGCCCGGGTAACCGAGTATCATAGTGAAATCCCCAGGCCTGAGGCCCTCGGTGCTGATGTTCAGAATGCGCTTCGGATGCATAGGGACATTGGTCTCCGAATACGGGGCCGGCTTCCCGTCAGGCCCGGCGTAGATGCGGTACATCGCGAAGTCACACTTCTGCTGCGGCCACTCCCAGTTGTCCTCGTCGCCACCGAACGCGGCTATGCTTACCGGCGGCGCAGCCACCAGACGGATATCCGTATATACTTCATAGAGCGCGAGATAGTATCTCTCACCCGCCCACATGGAGCTGAGCGACGCTTCATAGCCGCTCGCCGTGGCATATCTCTTCTCGATGAGATGGCCTATACGCCTGAGTCCGTGCGGCCTTCCCGCCTCCTTCTCTTCGGCGATGAGCTTTTCCACCTCAGAGGTCACGTCTATCACTTTCTGCAGGAAATACGCCTTCTTGCCCGGGATGTGAATCTCCTCCGACATCACGTCGGCGAAGAATCCGTCTTCGAGATAGTTGTGCTGCGCGGTGCTGAGACGGTGTACGTCACCGTAGGCACAATGGTGGTTGGTGATTAGCAGGCCCTTGTCAGAAATCATACTCCCGGTGCAGCCGAAGTCGAGCGACACTATCGCGTCCTTGAGCGACAGCTCGTCGGCACTGTAGATATCTCCGGCCTTGAGTTCAAGTCCGCTCTCCTGCATCTTCCGGGCAAGAGCCTCCGAGATGGTGTTCACCATCCACATACCCTCGTCCGCCACAGCCGCCACTGAACTCATCGACAGCAATATGGCAACGGCAAGTCTCTTAACTTTCATTCTCCGTAATATTTACTCGATAACGCCAAATTTACGAAGAATGTACAACAATAAAAAGGTTTCCCGGGGCTATATCTCGAAACTGTCCCCGTCCTGCGCGGCGACGGTGTCCGGGAAGATGGCGGTACATTCCCGCAGATAGGCGTCGAAATCAGTGATTCTGGAGGAATAGTGTCCGACGATGAGTCTCCCGGCTCCGGCGAGGAGGGCGCAGCGCGCCGCCTGCTCCGTCGTGGAATGGAAGCGGAATGCGGCCTTGTCCTCCATATCCTTCTGATAGGTGGCCTCGTGGTAGAGGCAGTCCACTCCCCTCACCCATTCCGGCAGGGCCTCGAAAGGGGCGGTGTCCGAGCAGTAGGCATAGGATTTCGGGACTATCGACGGATCCGCAGCGGCGGCGAGCAGCCTCTTGGGAGTCAGGATTTCGTCGAAGCGGTAGCCGTAGCACTCGATTTTGTGATTGAGCGGGAAAGCGCTGACCTTCACCGCCTTGGACTCGTGTATCAGCTGGGGTTCACGGCATTTGACGGCGGTGAATACGATACGGAAGTTCATCCCCTCTCCGAAAAACGACTCATAGAACTTCAGCACCGGGCCGAGAGCCTGCGGGCCGTATATGTGCAGGTCCGCGACACGCCCGTACATAGCCATGGAGCTGAGCAGCCCGAAGAGTCCGAAAAGGTGGTCTCCGTGGATATGCGAGATGAATACGGCCTCGACCTTCAGAAAGGAAAGGTGCATACGCCGCATCTGGCGCTGCGTGCCCTCGCCGCAGTCTATAAGAAACAAGCGCCCGTGCACGGACAGCATCTGGGCGCTTGGATTCCTATCAGAAATGGGCATGGCCGAAGCCGTGCCCATTACCTTAAGAGTAAAGTTCATTATTCTCCCTTCTCGAGCTTCTCCTTGAGAGCTGCCAGAGCGTCGATGTCGCCGAGAGTGGCTTTCTCGACCGTGGCATTGACTCTCTTGACCGCCTTCTTGGTGTTCTCCGCCTCGGCTACGGCAGCCTTCTCCTTGACCTCGGCGTATGTGCGGAGGTGTGAGAGGTGGATGCGGCGGGTGGAGCGGCGAAGCTCAATCACCTTGAACGGCAGGGTATCGCCCACAACGGCCTGCTTGCCGTCTTCCTTGACGAGCTCACGGCTGAACGCGAATCCCTCCGCATTGCCTTCGAGGGTGATGTTGGCGCCCTTGTCGGTCAGGGAAGCGACCGTTCCCTCGACTGTGGAGCCTACAGGGAACTTGGCCTCAATCTCATCCCAAGGATTAGGGGTGAGCTGCTTCAGACCGAGGGAGAGCTTGTGGTTGGCCTCGTCGAAGTCGAGAATCTGCACGTCGATGGTCTCGCCCGGAGCGACAAGCTCTGAAGGATGCTTGATCTTGTTCCAGCTGAGGTCGCTGATGTGGATGA